>NZ_BADV01000096.1:0-22199 GCF_000238895.1 Pseudoalteromonas sp. BSi20429
CCTTAAGGAGCTTTTTTTTGTTTTAGCTAAATTTACTTGTTAGCTAAGTAATTAATCAGTTTGCTGATATCTTCTGGCTCAGTAATACCCGACTCACGACCTAGGTTTAATTTATACTTACCATTTACAATAAATGTAGGTACGCCACGTAGTGCGCCTTTTTCTTTAAAGTAGTCTTGATCACGTTTCATTTTAGAGCTTAGCGTACGTACCGAAAAGCTTTTAAACAGCTTATCAAACTTATCGCCATCAACGCCCTGCGCTACAAATATATCTTTTACATCTGCAAGCTCATTAAATTTAGCGCGTTTTGTATGGATATGATTAAAAATTGCAGAGACAATTTTATCTTTTTGCGGAAGTACTTCTGCAGTAGCGAGTGCTTGGCTCATCATCTGTTGGTTTTCTGGGTCGCGTACACCTACAAAATCAACATGGCTTTTTTTAAATTTAACGTTTTTATCAAGCTTAGGCTTAAACTCACCAATTAGTGCTTCCATGTTATTACATGCAGGGCAGTAAAATGAGAAAAACTCTTTGATTTCTGGCTTTTTAGTTGCACGCTCAGAAACAACGTCGTAATGCACGCCTTCTTCATACGTTGCTGCAAAGCTTGTTGCCGCCATAGGAAGTAGTACTGCAAGCAAACCTGCTTTAACTAATTTAATCATTATTATGCTCCGAAATTTATAGTGCTAATAAAAACGCTACTAACTCATCAAGTTCTTTTTGATTTTTGATGGTGTTGAGGTTTATTTTATATTTATCGTTAACAATAAAAGTAGGTACACCTGTAAGTGCGCCTAATTTTGAATATTTATTTTGTTTGTTTTGCATTGCTTGCTCAGCCGAAATAACTGGCATGCTTGCAATTTCTTGATCAAACGTTGCGCTATCAATACCGTTTACTTCAAGTAATTTTTTAACGTCTTTCATTTCAGTTAAAGGAGCACGCTGAACATGAATACTTTTAAAAATTTGATCGCTAATACTCTGCGCCTGACCATGCTGCTTAGCAATTAAGTAGGCAAAGCTTAAATTACTTTGTGCTTGTGGCGACACGCCACCTAAAAAGTTCACGTGGTTTTTAATAAACTCAGCGCCTTCTGGCAGGCCTTGTTCAATTGCTTTTGCTACTGGTTCAAACTTAAAACAATGTGGACAGTAAAATGAGAAAAATTCGGTTACTTGTGGTGATGTACTTTTGTCTACATCAATAACAGTGTATTGATTATCAACTTCAAACTGTGCAGCAAGTGCTGCAAATGGTAAACATAAAAGTAATAAACTCAGTTTTAATTTTTTAAGCATTTGTATCTCGTTGTACTTGTCTTTAAATAAAATATTACGGCAATAACTTTAACGGTGCTTCTTGCAGTGCTGCAAGTTGCTCCTTCAGTGCTAAAATTTGTTGCTCCCAGTATTTGTCATCAGCAAACCATGTAAAGTTCCGCACAAAGGCAGGATCGCTCCATCGTTTAGCTACCCATCCCATATAATGGATAATACGCATCGCTCGCAGCGGTTCAATTAATTTGAGTTGAGAGTGATCAAAATCACAAAACTCTTCATACGCATTCACAAGGGTGTCTAACTGTAACAGTTGCGTCGCTCTATCGCCACTGAGCATCATCCATAAATCTTGGATTGCAGGACCTTGGCGGCTGTCATCTAAATCAACAAACATGAGCGCATCACCTGCCCACAAAATATTACCAACGTGGCAGTCACCATGTAAGCGAATACTTTGCACATCTTTATACTGTTTTTGCGCCTGCTCTATCACTAAATCTAAAATAGTATAAAAGGCAGTATTTATTCCCATAGGCACTAAGTTACTTTTTTGAAGATGAACTTTGGCTGTATGTAAATACTCCTCGCAGGTAACTGTTGGCCTATAAGTAAAAGGCTTTGTTTTAGCTACTTGGTGCATACGGCCAATTAAACGCCCCATTACATCAAGTTGATCTAAGTTATCAACCTCAAATAAACGCCCGCCGACACTTGGAAACAACACAAACAAATAACCTTCGTGTTCAAACAAGCTTTTCCCATTATATAAAATAGGGGCAACAACAGGCACTTCCGCTTCTGCCAGTTCAAATGCAAAGTTATGCTCTTCTTGAATTTGCTCTTTACTCCAGCGCTCTGGGCGATAAAACTTCACTACGTAACGCAGGCCATCATCGGCTTTAAATTGGTACACTCTGTTTTCATAGCTATTGAGTGCCAACAAACCAGATTCGGCGTACACACCTACGCTTTCTATTGCATCGAGTATTAGGTCAGGTGTTAAGTCAATAAAACTAAATTTACTCATACTCTTCTTATATAAAATAAAAAGCGGGTTATATACCCGCTTTTGTTAATTGCTATATCAACTTACCTATTTAAGGTAGGTTGTGATTATCGCGCTTTAAAAAAGTTACTCGACTGCGATATTGTCTCATCCGGCTCATCTACCGGTGAAAGCACAAAGTTAAACTCTGTCATCGACACCTTCAAATCATAAGGGTCCATTACAAGCGACAATGGCACATTATGAGATTGCCCTGCCTGCACAGTAAATGACTGCTTACCAATATACTTAAAGTTATCTAACCCTTGTACTTTAATATTAAAAGTTTGCTCGTACTGCGCCTTGTTGATTACCTTTAATGTGTAGGTGTTCTCTACTAAACCATCAAAATCGACACGATATAATTGGTTTCGATCACGAATGATATCAAAGTCCATTGTTTTACGCAGCGCTATATTAGCTACAAGTGCTCCCGTAAGCACAACAAGTATGACCGTGTAACCAATGATTTTAGCTCGTAGTGGATTCGTTTTATTTTCTGGGGTTTCGAGGTTTCGCTCTGTCGTATATGAAATAAGTCCACGCGGGTATTCCATTTTATCCATTACGCCATCACACGCATCAATACATGCACCACAGTTAATACACTCAGCTTGTAACCCATTTCTAATATCAATACCTGTTGGGCACACTTGAACACACAAGTTACAGTCTATACAGTCGCCTAGCTCTAAATCTTCATGATCTACTTTACGTGAACGAGGACCACGGCTTTCACCACGGCTTTCGTCGTACGTTACAGTGTATGTATCTTTATCAAACATAGCTGATTGAAAACGTGAGTAAGGGCAAATGTGTAAACACATAATTTCACGCATCCAACCGGCATTACCATAGGTACACGCAGCAAAGAAAATAATACTGACTAGTGCATAACCACCCACGTTAAACGTTACAAAATCAGGAAGTAACTCTCTGATTGGCGTAAAGTAACCCACAAAAGAAATGGCGGTATATAACGAAAACAATACCCAACTAGTATGCTTTGCCGTTTTACGCCAAAACTTATCAAAATTCATGGGTCTTTGATCGAGTTTTTTACGCTGATTAGCCGTGCCCTCAAGCTTTTCTTCAAACCAAATAAAAATAAAGGTCCAAACAGTTTGCGGACATGTGTAGCCACACCACACCCGTCCATAGAAGGTGGTCACTAAAAACAGCGCAAATGCTGCCAGCATAAAAATAAACGCTAATATGGTAAAATCTTGAGGCCATAGCGTTAAACCAAAAATATTGTATTTTTGACCAATTAGATCAAACAGCACTGCTTGCTGGCCGTTAAAATTAATCCAAGGAAGTAACATAAACGCAAGTAGGCCTAAAAAGCCAATGCGCTGCCTAAGTAATTGATGTAGGCCTTTTACGGCACGCACATAAATACGATTTCGGGGATTGAACCTATCATCTTGACGGCTTAAATCCGGTTTTTGGATTTTCACCTCTACAGGGATATTCTTTACTTTAATTTGCTTGTCCATCGAAGTTCCTCAACGCCGCTTGGAAATAAAAATCCAGCAATACTCAAGTACTCTATACTTAAAGCTAGCAAGTTACTTGCTAGGCAGATTTACTTTAATAAATTGCCTTCTCGAATACTTTCAGATATTTCAGAAATATCTGACTGCTGTTAACCATTATAACAATGTTGGTTAAAATTACTGGCATAGATCGCTAATAATTTATTCATCCCAGTTACTTGCTTTTAAAATGCAGTTTATTACACTGCATGGTAATTCAACCCTACTTAGATCAAGGTTTACGTATCCATGAAAAAATTTATTATTTTGGTAGTTGTGATCCTTGCCTTTTTTACAATCGATCATCCGCTTATAAAAGAACCTCGCGAAAGGTTATTAGGCGAAGGCATTGGTTTTTTAAGTGATGCAAGTAAGGTTAACAGAAGCCCTGCTGCAAATATGGCTAAAAATAGAATCAGCACTCAACTTAAATTGTCCGAATCTGAGGGTGAGTACGTAGAAAAAACGTTTACAACAGATGACTCTGTTCAGTTATTTCACCTACGTTATTGTCGTGAACGTGACTTAAACCTTTATTTTTATGGCGATCGTTTAAATACGGTATGTAAAATAGTGACTGAAGCATTAGAGCAAAAGCGAGCAAAGTAGTGGATTTTTCAGGATTAAATAAAAAAGCAAGCGACTCATTTCATAAACAACGCAATATGCTCAAGCAATTAGCACAAGGCAAAACGTTAAAGTGTGAGAAGTGTAATGGGGTTTTAACACTTAATTTAGCCACCAGTGAACCTGGTAAAGGCGTAGTAAAGTGCAAACAAGGCTGTACGGATATTATATTAGAGCTAGGCACTTAGATTAAACTAAGCGCCTGGTATTAATAATTACTCTTCCCAACTCTCGTCGGTTATCAAACCGCTATTAATTGCGACCACTTCAATTAGTTCAGCAAACCCTAATGCAAAGTCACCCATTGATTCATATTGGTACTGACACAAGGCTTCTATAGTCATGTTATTTTGTTTGGCAATCTGAGCTATTGCTAGCTGGTCAAGTGCAAAAAAGCTTAATGTACTTAACGCACTTTCTAATGCTTGTTTAAAGTCAGTGTCTAATTGCGGTGCATTTAACAAAGGCTCTGCGTAAGCTTTGGTTGCAACTAAGAAACCTTTACTCCATGACTTACAAAACTCAGCATCAAATGTGTTAGGTAATTTGTATCCTGTTTCAAATACTTGCTCACTAATTTTATGATATAGCGCCATAAACAAGAAAAGTACTTCTTCATCTAAATCATTAGCTGTATTTGGTAATATCTGCTCAAGCCACTCATGCACATCTAATGGATTGGGCGAACAAATAACGCCAAATAAATAGCCTTGGCTTTGTTGAAGGGTCATTGCTTGAGATTGGGTATTTAAAAATGTGCTGAGCTGCTTTGCGTGCAGCTCAGTAAATTGGGGTATTTGCATTAAAACTCTTTATATTCAAACATTAAAAGTTGAGCGGGTAACGACCTTGGCTATCTGGTCGGCCTAAAAATTTAACCGCATCATGTACATCTTTAGGTAAGCTAGCATCTGGTTTTACATAACCTGCCACACTAAAGTCGAAATTAGCTTTAAGTGTAGCATCTGCCTCAAGGCCAAGCGTATTATCTGGGTCAATTAATATAGCAATATCGCCCGACTTACAGCTTAACTTACCAGCCAGAGGGCCAATATTAAACCACCCATTTAAGCCTTGCACGTCAATATTAGGGCTCGCTATTTCACCTTTTAGTGAATCACAATAAGGTGCACCTGAGCTGTATTCATCAAGTTCTAAAATTACACGTCCTTTAGCGGTAACAGGTAGGGGAAGCTGCACGCGCTGCATTGCACGCTCTACTGTTGAGCGCACTAGGCCGTCAGTCACTTTAACTTCTTGATTAAAAAGCCCATAACTTACATCAGCATAACCCGAGATATCACTACGCTCTCGTGCATTACCAAACTTCACATTCGCATTTAGCTTGCCTGTAAATAACTTCCAGCCAGCAATGTCCCAGCGCACATTATTTAACTGTTCACCATCAAAACGAACTTGCATCATTTGACCTTGCCAAACAGTGCCTACAGTTTGCCCTACTTCTAATTGCTTTGGAAAGTACGGTTTTGCTATATCTAGTGCAATATGTGCTGGTAATTTAATAATACAAAACACAATAAAACTAATTAAAAAGACAGCCGATAACGTTATTATTTTTTTCATTAATTAATTCTCTAATACTAAACGGCTTACACGCACATAGCCTGATTTATCATCGCGGCTCAAATCTAAGTTTTCAATTTTTAAACCATGCTGATTTACTAGCTCATCTAGCCATTCTATTAACTGATTAAATTCTACAGAGTCGAGCGTCAAACGTAGCGAATCACTACTTGGCTGCATTTTACTAATACTTATTTGATGGCGCCCACGTGTAGAATTAACAATTTGGCTTAAGTTTGAATTGCTAGCAACACTGGTGTTACCCGCAGCCTTTAGCTTAACAATACTGTCATCAACCCAAGCTAATAGCTCTTGTTGTTTAATTTGAGATTGCTGTGCCTTTTCTATCGCATTATTTAATGGTCTAAATATTCCCATTACTAAAACAAAAATAATAAACACGCCAGCAGCGACCATTACCAATTGTTGTTCTTGCTCTTTAAGCGAGCGCCATTGTTGCATTAACTGCTTTTTCATACTGCACCTCGCAGTTTAATTTCACCAACGACATAATCACCGTCATTATTTAAAGACCCTTGCTCAACAGTTAAACCTTGTTTTTCAAGTATGATTTTTACTTTGCCAAAAGTTTGGAAGTCTTTAGCGCGTGCACGAATGCGCAGCTCATTGCGACGTTTGTCATAACGAAGTGTTTCAGGTGTAAATTCGCTAACTTGCGAAAATACATCAACCAAATTAGTCGTTAAGTCTAAAAAGCCCGACTCACTTGAGCCTTGAACTTTATCTAACGCGCCTTTAATTTGGCTTTTAATTAGATTGGGGCGAACTTTAGTTCCTGGAAATGCTTTTTGGTATCTGTCGACTACTTGAGCTTTAGCTAATTCTACTTGTGTATTAAGTTGGTGTAACTCAATAGCTTTTATTGTAATCGTAGAAACCAATGCAACACTTGCTATAATTGCGGCGCCTTTCCAGTAACCCCACCATAAAGCGCTTTGCTTTTTAAGCTGATACATACCTTGGCGTAAGTTAAAATTAACGCTATCTAACTGCTTTGCAAATAATGCTAGAGGTAAGTCGTACTCACTTGTTTGCGCTTGTAAGTTAACGCTTTCTGGAAACTGACTAGCTGGGCTAAAATGCTTAATATCAGGATTACCCATGGCTGTTAAGTAGCCATTTAACCAACTAGATTCAACCGCACCTATGTGCCATTGCCCTTGCTTAAATAACCATTGGTTATTGAGCTCGATAGCGGTGACTGCGCCATCATCTGCAAGCGGTAACAACAAAGCATCGGGTAATATTCTGTATACTGATAGATTATGCTCTACAAATAATGCGAGCCATTGTTCAAACCATTCACGGTCTGTCATTGCTACACGAATTGCATGTTGCTCACCAAGCATTGTCGGCTGCGCTACTGCTATAAACAGTTCATCTACGTCACATGCTATGTCTTCTTCAAGCATGTATGGCAATGCTTGCTCAAGCTTGCGATTCCATTTTGTTGGCAAAGCGACCGTTTTTAATTGCACTTGATCACTGGGTAACAACACGACCACTTCTCGGGTAAGTGCTTTTTCGCTTAGCTCACTTAAATGCTCTGCATTTGGTAACTCGCCACTGGCTATTATTTCTTGTTCTTGTGGTGAGTAAATTAACCAATTAAGCAATTCTTGCTCGGTTTGACCCGTGCGGATCAACAGTATTTCTGTCACTGTACGCCTCCAAATTTTCGCGCCAGTATCGTTACGTCACCGTCTTTAGCGTGCAGTAATGTGGTCATCGAAAAACGCAGGTCGACAAAATTTGCCTGCGTTTGTAATTTAAAATATTCGCTTTTAATACTAAATAAACTTTTGACTGAGTCGGTATTAGTACCGCCTTGTTGCTTCACCTGTTCAAAAAATTCATCAATGGTGTCAAAGCCAGTTTGCGGTCTTGCACCTATCACAGCCTCTGCACCAGATAAGCTCAAGCTTTCTATTAAGGCACTGAGTATAAGTGCTTGCTCTGGGATTAATGTATTTACGTTAATAGATAAAAGCGTACTGCCTGGTATTACACATACATATGGCAATACTTTTTCCATCACTAATGGGTTAAAGCCCTTAACCAAGCGTAATTCCGATGTTGATGCAAATAAACTATTGGCTGTCATATACGGAAAATCTCGTGATAAATACTCGTCTTCTTCTGCGCCTGAGCGATATGTAATACTGTCCTCGTCAAGCCAATCAAATACGCTATCTGCCATTGTCTCTTCTGATTCATCAGCAGGTAAATCTTCAATGTTTTCAAGTAATGCAAAGAGTGCTTTATGTGCAGGATTTGTTTTACTTGCGCTATTTTCTTCTGGCGCTATGGCTAAAGCATTTAAATTTAAACATGCTTGTAAATCAGTAATTTTGCCACTTAACGTGCCGTTATCAACAGGGTATGAAGCATCACCTTGAGTTGCCCAAACTTGATCAAGTGTTGTTTTATCAGCATCATCTTTTTTACTTTGTATTAGCCCTTTAATAGCAAGCTCTTCTGCACCATAGGCATACCATTTAGCTTGCTGGTGACCTTGCAAATTAGTACTTTTTTGCACTTGAACCATTAAATTAGCACTCATTTCTACTGCTAAAATAGCCGCTAATGCCACAATAAACAAAACAATAACAAGTGCTGCGCCGCGCGATGATTGCTGCTTAACCATTATTCACATCCGTACTTTGTGTAACAACCACTTTGCCTTGCCCAGGAACTAAAAATACACGACGAATTGGCTCTGCTTCTATTTGTTGCAAAGTAACAGCAACCGCTTTAGGGAGAGCTTTAATTTCCCACTGTTCTTGCCATTCGTTTTTATCATCCAAAAACTCAAACTTAAGCTCTTCAACATTTTCTAGTACACGTTGAACTCGCGGTTCCATATTATCAAGCTGATCAACATAAACCCGATAAACACGCTCAAGGTTATCGTCTATCACTCTATAACCAACGGCTTGTAGTTCTGAACGTGGCAATAAATTAATTGGATTTATCCAGCCATCTCGTACAAACGCAATACCATCGTATTGGCTTTCTAAAACGTAACGACCAGCAAGTAAATATTGTTCTTGAACATCACCAGATTCGTTTCGTACTGCACGTTTAGTCATTTGGCTAAAATCTTGATCCATTAACCTAAATGTTGTTTGCAACCCATTTAACTCAGCAATTTTTTCATCGGAGGCATCTTTTGCTCTTGTTGTCGTCTCGAGTATTTGATGAGTAGCAATAATAACAAAAGCTAAAATACCCAGTGCTACCATAACTTCAAGTAATGTAAACCCGCGCTGCTTCACTTACTTTTTGCCTTTATTTAGATACGTTGATAACTCATATGCCGAATGCTCATATTTTTCATCCGTAAAAACATTTATGGTTAACTTAACAAAGCTTTTGTCAGCAGTGGCTGTTACTTCTTGCTGCCAAAACCATTCAACACCGCCCATTACTTCGCTGCCTTTAAGGTTATTTTTGCCTTGCCATTGTTCGCCTTTAGTACGCTGTTCAATAATAACGTTTTCAGCGACCCAAGATGCATAGGTTTGCTCTTCAATAGTCGTTAAGTGGTGTATGTGCTCGCTTGTTGCTTGCATTGCAGCTATACCCGCCATGGCACAAATACTTAATGCCACTAATACCTCTAATAAGGTAAACCCTTTAGTGCGCTTCATTATTCTGGCTCTCGGCGAAAGTTTACTGGTGCAGCAAATTCACCTTCAATGTAATACACAGGCTCGCTTTGCTCTTTTAACTCTAATATAAGTTGAAACGCGCTTACCTCACCTGATGACAAAATAAGTACTTGTGGGATTTTCAACTTTTTAAGCTCAAGTAAGCTGTCTTCATCGCCGCCACTCATAAGTTCGCGCCAGTTAGATTGCTCTAAGAGGTTATCTTGCGCCCACGCTAAATCTTCTAAGTTAAGAGTGAGCTTTAATCTTTCATCTAACTCTATTGGTTTAAAAAGGTCTTCACGGTCAAAGGTAATCCACTTTTCACCATCGAAAACTAAATACTCTAACGTATTTTCTTCTACTAATAAGCCCAATTCAACTTGGTTTAAAATGGCAAATTCCGATGCCATGTTAATGGTGGTAAGCAGCCTTAATGCTTGAGTATCTAACTCTTCCTCAGCACCGCCTTCTAAGCTATATACCACCATTTTTGTAGCAAAAGCGATGATCACTAATACCACTAAAATTTCTATTAAACTGAAGCCTCTGCTTTTTGCATGGCGCTGCTTAAGGCTTGCTTTCATAGCAAGCCTCTAGCATTAACATGTTCATACAAAGCAGTGTACTTAAACATTATTGTTTTTCTTCGTCCCAGTTACCGATATCGTCATCAGTACCTACTTCACCATCTGGGCCCATAGAAAAAATATCAAACTTGCCAATTTCACCTGGGCTAATTAGCTGATATAGATTACCCCATGGATCTTCTGGTAATTCATTAATAAAACCACCGTCAGGGAAACGTTTTGGAACCGGTTCAATGCTTGTTTGAGTAACTAGCGCTTCAAGACCTTGCTCTGTGCTTGGGTAGCTCTTATTTTTAAGCTTGTATAAGCTCATTGCATCTTCTAATTGTTGAATATCTAGATGCGCTTTATCGATAGCAGCCTCTTCTTGCTGACCCATAATGTTAGGTGCAACAATTGACATAATCATTCCGATGATAACCAGTACCACCATCACTTCTAGTAAAGAAAAACCTGATTGTTTATTCACGTAATTACCTCATTATTCTAAAAACATTAAGTAAAAATGGTTTAGGTAAAACCATTAATATATTTAAAAGTTTATTCTAACTTAAAGTCCAACAGCTTTATTCATCGCCATTATTGGCTGCAATATTGCCATTACTATAAATAATACAATAACCGCCATTGAGGCGATCATCGCAGGCTCTAGTAGTTTAAGCGATACATTAACCATGCTCTCAAATTCGCGATCTTGGTTATTTGCAGCACGCTCTAACATTTGCTCTAGCTCACCTGATTTTTCACCACTTGCTATCATATGCAGCATCATTGGTGGAAACAACTTAGTTTGCTGAAGTGCAGCTCTTAAGCTTGCACCCTCACTCACTCTATCGGATGCATCTGCAACCGCTTTTTTAATTTTTTCGTTGATTAATACGCCACCCGAGATACGCATCCCCTCGAGCAATGGTACCGAGCTTGACGATAAAATACTTAAAGTACGCGCAAAACGTGCGGTGTTAATACCACGAGCCACTTTACCTATACCTGGCATATGTAGCACTCGGTCATCCCACCAAAAACGTATTTTAGGCTGCTTAAGTGCATGCTTAATACCAATGGCTATAGCTGTAATCGCTATTAAACTAATAAACCAATAATTTTGCACAAAATGGCTGCCTGCCATAACCCATTCGGTTGTCCAAGGAAGTACTTGTTTCGTTTTTTCAAACGTTTTTAATATTTTTGGTACTACGGTGCCCAGTAATACCGACACAATACCAATTGCAAATACCACTAATATAATGGGGTAAACCATAGCCTGAGTTATTTGGCTACGCATATGTTGGCGCTGCTCGGTATAGTCGGCTAAACGATTAAGTACTTGGTCAAGGTGACCCGACTTTTCGCCTGCGGCTACCATTGCACGATATAAGTCGTCAAAAACATGAGGAAACTCACTAAGACCATCGGCAAGTGTGTAACCTTCAACCACTTTTGAGCGTACCGACATAAGCATACGCTTTAAACGCGGCTTTTCGCATTGCTCAGCAACCGCCATAACAGCGCCTTCAACAGGAAGTGCCGATTGAATAAGTGTTGCTAATTGCCTTGTAATTAATGCTAAGTCTGAGGTTGAAATTGTCGGCTTAAAAAAGCCACCGAGTAAAGGGGCTTTTTCGCCTTTGACTTGTTTATCACTTTGCGCCGCAGGGACAACTTCAAGCGGCGTAAGTTTTTGATCACGTAAAGTTTGGCGAATTTGTTTAGCTGTATCGGCTTCTAAAATGCCTTTTTTTTCTTTACCTCGGCCATCTAAGGCACGGTATTCAAACGCCGCCATAGTTAACCTTCCTCACGGGTAACACGCAATACTTCTTCAAGTGTTGTTTTACCTACAAGTACACGGCTACAACCATCTTGGCGAATACTTGGGCTGCGCTTACGAATGTATTTTTCTACGCTTTGCTCGCCTTTACCGTTGTGAATCATTTCGCGTATTGTTTCATCAACTACAAGTAACTCGTGAATACCCGTACGACCACGATAGCCATTAAAGTTACACTCCTCACACCCTACTGCTCGATAGATTGTCGGTTGGCTTTCAAAAGGAACCCCTAACAGCTGGCATTCATGCTCATCAGCCGTGTGACCTTCTTTGCAGGTATTACACAATGTACGTACTAGCCGTTGCGACAACACACCGAGTAACGACGATGAAAGTAAGAATGGTTCAACTCCCATATCTTCCATACGTGTAATTGCACCCGATGCGGTATTAGTATGCAGAGTAGACATAACAAGGTGGCCGGTAAGTGACGCTTGAACACCAATTTGCGCAGTTTCAAGGTCGCGTATTTCACCCACCATTACCACATCAGGATCTTGGCGTAATATTGCACGTAAACCACGTGCAAATGTCATATCAACTTTTGCATTAACTTGTGTTTGCCCAATACCTGGAATTTCGTACTCTATCGGATCTTCAACGGTAAGAATATTGCGATCGCGTGAGTTAATTTGGCTCATACCAGCGTATAGGGTGGTACTTTTACCAGAGCCCGTTGGCCCTGTTACTAAAATAATGCCGTGGGGTTTACTGATTAAATCTGAAAACAATGCACGATTATCTGCAGTCATACCTAAATCTTCAAGGTT
Source organism: Pseudoalteromonas sp. BSi20429 (assembly GCF_000238895.1). NCBI lineage: Bacteria > Pseudomonadati > Pseudomonadota > Gammaproteobacteria > Alteromonadales > Pseudoalteromonadaceae > Pseudoalteromonas > Pseudoalteromonas sp. BSi20429. The sequence goes on from NZ_BADV01000096.1 coordinate 12,953, forward strand.
TAAGCGCGCGTTGTTTTTATCAAGTAAACGCAGTACTACGCGCTCACCAAAGCTCGATGGCATTGTAGATACACGCACATCAACTGCACGCCCTGCAATACGTAAGCTAATACGACCATCTTGTGGAATACGTTTTTCAGCTATATCAAGCTTAGCCATTACTTTAATTCGAGATACAAGTAACGATGCAAGTTTACGATTAGGCTTAAGTACTTCTTTAAGCACGCCATCGACCCTAAAGCGAATAACAAGCTCTTGCTCGAAGGTTTCGATATGAATATCAGAAGCCCCTTCTTTAATCGCTTCACTTAGCATGGCATTAATAAGCTTGATGATTGGCGCATCATCGTCACCAGCAAGTAAATCTTCAGTTTGCGGGAGCTCATCAGCAAGTGAGAATAAATCAACCTCGTTGCCAATATCTTCCATCATTTGTTGCGTTTCAGAGCTATCACGTTGGTATGACGCTTCAAGCAATAGCTCAAATTTATCATCATCCAATTGCTCAAGTGTAAAACCATGGCCTGCGATACGGCGTACTTCTAATAGTACTTCCACATCTAGCTCACCACGGTAGTAAACTATACGATGATCTTTGTTTTTACCCAGTAACACACCTGCGCGTCTTGCATAGGAAAACGGCAAACGCTTTGCTGGTAACTCAACTAACACATCACTCGTTAATAGCTCATCCTGATTATGCGTTTGAGGATGAACCACATCTTGGTTTATCTCTTGAATAGCATTAGTCATCTTTACGCTCTTGTGCATTTTGTTTACGTAGAGATTCTTCATACGTAGGTGGAAGTACTAGTTCGTCATTCCACTCAGGTAAAATAGGCGTATCCGTCATTGGCATTAACTCAATACCATCTTCTTTTTGTTTAAACTGCTCACCACGAATAAAGTTATATTTATTAAAGCTTAACTTATTCATGCTTACACCATCACGAATAATGGTTGGGCGAATAAATACAATAAGATTACGCTTACGGCGCGTTGTATTTGTTGATCTAAACAGGTGACCTAAAATAGGGATATCGCCTAATAACGGTACCTTAGAAACACTTTCTTGTACGTCTTCGTCAATTAAACCACCAAGTACAACCATACCGCCATCATCGGCCATAACCGTTGTTTTAATTGCACGTTTATTAACTGAAATATCAACAGCAGTTGCACCACTTACGCTCGATACTTCTTGCTCAATAGTAAGTTGTACTGCAGAGCCATCGTTAATCTGTGGCGTAACTATCAGTTTAATACCGACTTCTTGACGCTCAACTGTTTGAAATGGGTTAGCATTATTACTGCCCGTTTGTGAGCCTGTAATAATAGGCACTTCTTGACCGACTAAAATAGAGGCTTCTTCGTTATCCATTGTAGTAATAGAAGGGGTAGCCAATATATTTGAATTTGTATCAGTGGCAACAGCCTGAATAATTGCGCCCCAATCATTTTTAACAACGCCCAGCGCTAAACCATTAATGCCACTTAGCAATGATGCAAGCGCATCATAGTCACCCTCAGTCGTTTCGTCATAACTAGTAACGGTTCCAGTTTCTGTACCAATGATAGTTTTAGTTACGGTTGTATCTTGTGCTTGCTCTGCAGCAACAGCTAATGAACCCACGGGAACCGTAGTGCCGTTGTTAAACTGCAACATACCGCCCTGCTCAGAAATCCACTGCAGGCCTAAGTTAACCCCGTCGCCTTCCATTACTTCAATAATAATGGCTTCAACTAATACTTGGGCACGGCGAATATCAAGGCGTTCAATTACAGATTCAAGTGATCGCATTGTGTCTGGCTGTGCGGTAATAATTAATGAGTTTGAGTCAGGGTGAGACTCTATACTGCTTTCATTATTGCTTCTGCTACGAGTTTTAGTAGTACCGCCTTGTGCATCTTCAACAAGTGACTTACTAACACCCTGCAATACTTTGACTAAATCTTCAGCTTTAGCATAATTTAAGTAAAACACCTTGGTGTTACCTTGGCTTTCTAGCTCACCATCTAAGCGCTTAATGAGCTCAATAGCACGTGTACGTGCTTGGCCTTCACCACTTACAATAACGCTATTAGTTCGGCCATCAGCCACAACTTTTGGAATTAAGAATTCAGGTACGCTGCCTTTACCGCTGTCTTTATAAATATTATCTACCACAGAGACAACATCATCTGCCGTCGCATATTTAAGCTTAACGATGTCTACACGCTTGTCACCCGCTTGATCAACAGAGCGAATAATCTCAACTAAGCGATTAACCGATGCAGCATGACCCGTTAGCATCATTACGTTAGCCGCATTAAAGTTAGCAACGTGGCCACCATCTTTTTGATCGCTAAATTGACGAACTAAAGGACCAAGCTCCTGCACACTTACATTTTTAACACGTACAACACGCGTAATCATCATGTCGCCGCTAGCTTCACTACCTTCGTCAATAAGTGGCACATTTGATTTTTTAGCGTCTGAACTTTTTTCGACCTTAATTATGCCATTGTCCATTTCAACAGCTGAGTAGCCATAAACTTCCAATACATTTAAGAAGAACTGATAATAAAGTGCTTCGTCCATTAACTCATAACTGCGAACATTTACTTTGCCGCGCACGTTAGGGTCAATAATGACTGTTTTATTAAGGTTTTTACCAACAATATTAATGAACTCGTTGATATCAGTTCCTTTAAAGTTAGCAGCATATTCAACAGCAGAAACAGACAAAGAAATACTTGCCGCCAAAAAAAGTGCTGCGTACTTAGCTAACCCTTTTTTAATTTTTTTGAGGTGTAGCACCTGAACCATCGTATTAAAACTCCAAAGCTAAATTATTGCAGACTAAATTGCACATCAATTTGTTCACCATCACGTTCTATAGTGATATTGGCATCTGTACTATTACGCAGCTCATTAATAGCTGACATAGCCTGTTTTAAATCTGTTAATTGATAGCCATTTATAGAAATGGCTAAATCGTTATTTTTTAAACCCATTTGCTTAAACAGCTCAGGCTCTTTACCTGGACTTAAGCGATATCCAATTAGCTCACCATCATTCATGGCTTGTGAAACACGTATATAGTCAAATAGCTTGCCCGGCTCTTCGAGTAACTCTTCACGTGTTTCTATAATTGCTTCTTTAACGTCCGGATCTACAGTGGCATCTATTTGTAGATCACTTGGTTCTAATTTTTGCGGACCCATTTCAGCATCATCACGCGCAGCGAGTACTGGCATAGATACTTTTTTACTAAAATCGAGTCCATCAAGCATTAATGTTTCAAAGCGTCCATTAACACTCAAAATAATACGATCCGGCAATATTTGTGCAACTTCAGCACGCGTACCCGATACTACTTCATCAACAAGATAGCTTACTTGCTTACCTTGTGATTCAATAATTGCGATACCTGCTTTGTCATTGTTATTAACCGCTACGATACCGGTTAAATTGATACTTAATCGCGTTTCTGGCGCATTATTTATTACCTGCGATTGCTTTGCAGTATTATTGTTGTTTGTTACAGTTTTTTTACCAAATAAAAATTGCTCAATAATATGCTGCGCTGAGTTGTTACTCGCACCAAATGACTGGTTAGCATAATGAGTAGGGGTAAGTAGAGTTACTGGTGGTTTTGGCCACAAAAGCCAAACAAGTTTTGATAATAAAAATGCAAGATAAACAACAACTAACAGTGTCACTAATGCACTTAACTTAGCATGCGGTAAACGAGTTAAAAATTGTTTTAGTTGTTGGATTTGCTGTTCCATAAATAGTGTTCTTATTTTAATTTACTGCGTTAGCGCGTACCCATAGTACCCTTTCATTTTTCTTTCAACAAGCACACTAATATTAAACTTTGTAAACAGATTAAATTAACTTTACATAACAGTACAAAAAGTAAACTGCCGTTGTAATACCTTCATCCTACGATGATTTCATGATAAATTTTAAGCTATAAAAACGTGGGGAAATGCCTTATGAGTAAAAAAAGTAATGCTAATACCAGCTCAGACCCTGTAGATGGGTTAAAAGTTCGATTAGATAAATGGTTATGGGCTGCGCGATTTTATAAAACTCGTGCAGTTGCACGCGAAATGGTGCAAGGCGGCAAAGTACATTATAATGGCCAACGTACAAAAGCGAGTAAAATAGTAGACGTTGGCGCAAAAGTAAAACTGGCTCAGGGCGTAGATGAAAAGCTGATAACTATACTCTCAGTGCTTGAAAAACGTCAAAGCGCCCCCATTGCACAGACCATGTATCAAGAATCTGATGCAAGTATTGCTAAACGCGAAGAAAACAGCATCGCACGCAAAAATAACAGCTTTTTTGCTCCTCATCCGGATAAAAAACCGGATAAAAAGCAAAGACGCGAACTTTTAAAAATGAAATCAAGTTAGGTATAGCCGCTCATGCAACAAGATTTACTTCACCGTTATTTATTCAACGAACTAGATGTTCGTGGCGAACTCGTACAAATCGAGAATGCTTATAATGAAATGATTGCCGACCATAATTACCCAGACCCTGTTAAAGCATTACTAGGTGAGTTACTTGTTGCAACCTGTTTATTAACCGCCACTTTAAAGTTTGAAGGTGAAATTGCAGTACAGCTTCAAGGTGATGGCCCAGTTAAATATGCAGTTATAAATGGTGATGATAAACAAAACATGCGTGGTATTGCACGCCTGCAAAGCGAAATTACGGGCACAACTGTAAAAGAGCTTATTGGTCAAGGCTATATGGTGATCACTATTACACCAAGTAAGGGTGAACGTTACCAAGGTATAGTTCCGCTAGAGCATGATACTCTGAGTGAATGTATCGAAAGTTACTTTGAGCAGTCAGAGCAATTAAAAACACGCCTTTGGTTTGCAACCGACACAACAGAAGGTAGCGCAAAAGCATGTGGTCTATTTTTACAAGTACTCCCAGTTGATAAACAAAAATCAATTGAAGACTTTGCACACCTAGAAGCATTAAGTAACACCATTAAAGATGAAGAACTATTACACCTTGATGCTAATACTGTCCTTACACGCCTTTATCACGAAGATAATCCTCGCGTATTTGAACCTCAAGCGATTAAATTCAAATGTGGTTGTAGTCGTGATAAAACAATTACTGCACTTGTTAATATTGGACAAGAAGAACTACTCAAAGACGTAGCTGAGAAAGGGTCTGTTAATATTAACTGTCATTACTGTTTAAAAGAGTATGTTTTTAACGAACAAGATATAAAAAGCATTTTCAACTAAATGTTCAGCTTCATCTATATATAGTAATTAAAGCCGCAAAATATGCGGTTTTATATTATAAAAAGATGATACCGGTGTCATCTTTTCTGCTAATTTCATGACACCGGTATCATTGAAATTATTCATGTTTTTTCTTAAATATATGTGTTTTTAGAGGCTTTACGGGCTCGAATATCTTAAAACCTTCTGTTACTATAATTTCAGTTTAAGGGCACTGATAACCCCAGAGCTATCCGTTCAAACTCTCACACATAGTTAGGTATAAACATGACTACAGGCGCTACACGTTTTGTCGATTTAACCGCAGCTGAACTTGTCGAGCATGCGATCCGCCGTGGCGAAGGTACTTTAGCCGCAAATGGTGCTTTTGTTGCAATTACAGGAAAACGAACTGGTCGTTCACCAAAAGATCGTTTTATTGTTCAAGAAGCGACAACTCAAAATGATATTCAATGGGGCAACGTTAATCGTCCATTTGATGCAGACAAATTTGACGCATTATGGGCTCGCGTAGAATCACATGTTCAAAGTAATGACCACTTCACCTCTCACCTAGAAGTTGGCGCAGACCCTGAGCATTATCTACCTGTAGTTGTAACTACAGAAACAGCGTGGCACCATATTTTTGCCAAAAACATGTTTATCGAACCGCAAAACTATAACGCTTCAAACTTACCACAATGGCAAGTAATGAACGTTCCTTCGTTTGTATGTGAGCCAGAACGTGATGGCACAAATAGCGATGGCACCGTCATTATTAACTTTGCACAGCGTAAAGTATTACTAGCAGGTATGCGTTACGCCGGTGAAATGAAAAAATCGATGTTTTCTGTACAAAACTTCCTACTACCAGCAAAAGGTGTATTACCAATGCACTGTTCTGCTAATGTTGGTGAAGCAGGCGATACAGCATTATTCTTCGGTTTATCTGGTACGGGTAAAACAACACTTTCAGCAGACCCTACTCGCTTTCTAATTGGTGATGACGAGCACGGCTGGGCACCTGGAAGCGTGTTTAATATTGAAGGCGGTTGTTATGCTAAATGTATCGACCTGTCACAAAAGAATGAACCTGTAATTTGGAATGCTATTCGCTTTGGCACTATTTTAGAAAATGTAGTGTTAGATGAAAAAGGCGTTCCAGATTTTAACGATACTAGCCTTACTCAAAATAGCCGTGCAGCATATCCACTTGAACACGTTGAAAAACGTAAAGTAGAAAACCGCGCAGGCGAACCTAAGGCTGTTGTATTTTTAACTTGTGATGTAAGCGGTGTATTACCACCCGTCTCTATACTTAGCGAAGAAGCTGCTGCTTTTCACTTTTTAAGTGGATACACAGCAAAAGTTGGTTCTACTGAGATTGGTTCAACTAGCGATATTGAATCAACATTTTCGACATGTTTTGGCGCACCATTCTTCCCACGCCCTGCTGGTGTTTACGCTGAGCTTCTTATGAAGCGTGTACGCGAGTTTGGCGCTAAGGTGTACCTTGTGAATACAGGTTGGACTGGCGGCCCTTACGGCACAGGTAAACGTTTTGATATCCCGACTACTCGCGCAGTAATTGATGCAATCGTATCTGGTAAATTAGCGGGTGTTGAAACTCAGCACATTGATGTTTTAAACCTAGATGTACCGGTAGCAGTTCCAGGTGTAGATACTAACTTACTTAATCCTATTAATACGTGGGAAGATAAAGCTAAGTACAATGAATATGCAGCAAAACTTGCCGCAGACTTCACTGAAAACTTTGCTAAGTATGACGTATCAGACGATATAAAAAATGCAGGACCTAAAGCTTAAATAAGCTTCAAGCTTGTATTTTAACGCCAGCCAAGAGCTGGCGTTTTACTTTCTAAATACCTAATTTAATAAGTGCGACAAAATGCCGCACAACTCATATCAAAAACCATATAATATACCGCGTAATTAATCATTCCTTAATGCCCAATAAACCAGCACTACTCATTACGGCTATTTAATTAATGACACTAAAGCTTTCATGGCGAAAAACATTCAGGCGGTTACATTTATACTTAGGTCTATCGGTAGGTGTTTTACTTACTATTATTAGCCTTTCTGGCTCCGTATTAGTTTATTACCCACAAATAGACTCACTATTAAATCCAATTAATGACACTACCACTAATACAAAACCACCTAATTGGGATCAAGCATACAATACGCTAAGAGCAAATTTCCCCACAAAGCTCGGGCCGTGGCGACTAGAAAATACTGGTGTGAACTCAATTGTACCCGCACGCTACTACAATCCCATAGAAACAAAAGAGCAAGGCTTTGCTCCCTTAATGGTATGGCTATCTAGCAGTAGTGATAAAGTAATACGTAAAAACTATTGGGGGAAATACTTAGTAACTTGGGTGTACAACTTACATTTTTCATTACTAACAGGAGGAACGGGCACTCTCGTTGTTGGCTATATAGGCATAGCCTCAATAGTTCTTCTTATCTCTGGATTCTTTGCTTGGTTTCCAAAGCCTGGGCAGTGGGTAAAGGCACTAAAATTTAAATCTCGTAGCTCTAAAATAGGTTTGCTATACGACTGGCATAAACTAATTGGTTTAACCTTCTGCATACCGCTACTAGCTTTAACTGTTACAGGTGTTATGCTCGCTACTCCAAAACAAACAGATCCTATATTAACCGCTCTAGTTAGCGATATAAACTCCCCACCAAAAACACAAATTCAACCGAGCAAACAAACCAATATTCCTTTACCACAAGCGGTATTAATAGCTGAAAAAGCATTACCGAATACGCGTTTAGCTTGGATTGAAACACCATCAAACTTAAATGCTATTTACAGATTAAGATTTCAAACTGTAAACGATCCTTCGTATCGCTTTCCACATAGCTATATAGAGGTTAATGCACTTACAGGAAAGTTAGAGAGCGTGTTTAATATAGATAAGCAAAGTACGGCTAGTAAAATAAAAAACTGGATACACCCTCTACATGACGGCAGCATTGGCGGTAACATTTTAAAAGTCATTTGGGTGCTGAGTGGCTTTGGACCTGCTGCATTGTTCTTTATTGGCGTATATAGGTGGTTAGTTAGAACCAAGAGAATATAAAAATAAAATAAAATAAACTTTACGCCAATCTCCCTAGTTAAATGATCTATTTGAGGACAAAAATTTCTTTATTTCGTTGTTCTCGCCAATTACTCCTAAGTTGCTCAACCTTCTGTATCCATGCAATCGTATATCAGAAATTTCTAACGCAATTAACGTCAAGTTCAATCCACCAAATTGATTAGGTATTATTGCCGATTAGTATAATTATCAGGTATGTGTATTTATTCTGCACGCGCTAAAACTACAGTTAGTTACAGATGTAATGCGGTAAATCACTTAGGTAAACTTAGCGCACAATAGTGCCACCCAATTAATTGCTTACTAGTGTCTGTAAATAAGGCTATATACCTAATGGGAATGTCTAATAGGCTACTGAATAGTTAAAGTAAGGCTCTTTACAATGTGAAGCCTGCGTAATGTCACGATACCCACAGCGGTGGAGAGTCACGTAGTAAATGCAACTTTATTGGCCGACTGAGATATTGAGGGTTGTGTTGTGATTTTAACGTCAGGAGTCGCGACGCTTGCCCGCCCTACGTGATGCGTGTTGATGTGAGTGTGTGTTAATTGCGCGCATTTACTTTTTTGCAGACGTAAAAAAGCCCGAATCGTTAGATTCGGGCTTTCTACAATTTGAAGCCTGGTAATGTCCTACTTTCACATAGCAAATGCTACACTATCATCGGCGCTGTTTCGTTTCACTACTGAGTTCGGCATGGGATCAGGTGGGTCCAAAACGCTATTGTCACCAAGCAAATTTGGGCGTTAATCCGTATCGCTACGTACTAACTGAATTTGGAAAATATCTGATAATATTTTTTAAGTCGTTCTAAGTAATTTCTACTTTAGTTATATTAACTTCTTCGCTTGTTTCACTATCA
>NZ_BADV01000095.1:0-9572 GCF_000238895.1 Pseudoalteromonas sp. BSi20429
TACTCTTAAGTCTTAGTAAGTTTTACGTAGTTAACGTAATTACTTATAAAAATTGGTTGCGGGAGCCGGATTTGAACCGACGACCTTCGGGTTATGAGCCCGACGAGCTACCAGACTGCTCCATCCCGCGCCTGTAATTTCTTTAAAACATTTTCGTAATATTTACGAGCCTGCCTTGAAGAGAGCGCTACTATATAGGAATAAACATTTAATGCAAGGCCTAAACTAATTAAAGTTGTTCAACCGGACAAAAAGCAATCAAATTGCTATTCTGCGCTCAACCTTTGATGCGGATTAATCATTTTTTGCCATTCCCAGTCTGGATGCCCCATCACTATAAAGTCAGGGTTCTCAGTACTCTCGCGTTGGTTGTACGTTAGCGGGTTAAATTCTGCATCGGTAATACAACCACCGGCTTCTTCAACAATAACTTGTGAAGCACCTGTATCCCACTCTCCCGTTGGACCAATTCTTAAAAAACAATCTGCTTTGCCTTCTGCAACAGTACAAGCTTTTAATGAGCACGAGCCAATAGCAATAGTTGTAAACTGACTATTTAAATACTGACTCACCGCTTCTATTTTTTGGCGGCGGCTCACTGCAAGCGTCAAGTTCTCTGGCGGCGCTACAGATATTTGCTTATCAATTGAGTTTTCACGTTTAAAGGCACCATTTTTAGCTGTAGCAAAATAAGTCACACCTTTTGCAGGCCAATGAATAACTCCAAGCACAGGATGATTATTTTCAATCAATGCAATGTTTACTGCAAAGTCGCCACTTTCTAAAATAAATTCGCCTGTACCATCCATCGGATCGAGCAACCAATAGCGCTGCCAGTCCTGTCTGTCGGCGAGTGCAGGTATAGGTGTTTCTTCCGACATAATTGGGATATCGGGCGCTAAGACTTTTAATCCAGCAACCAGTACGTCATTTGCTGCTAAGTCAGCTTTGGTAACAGGCGTATTATCTGATTTCTCTTGTTGGCCAATATCGCCTTTTTTATAAATGGCCATAATTGCATCGCCAGCACGCTCAGCTAATTCAATACACGGTTCGATTAATTTATTCATCGGCAGCTCCAGACGCTAAATACTTATCTAATAATAGCAAAGCTGCAACACTGCGTGCTTCGGTAAAATCTTCTTGGTCTAATAATGACTGCCACTGAGTTAATGGCCACTTAACAACAACAAGCGGCTCTGGTTCGTCGCCAATAAGGGTTTGTGGGTATAATTGCTTAGCAAATAAAATATGCATAGTGGCATTAAAGTAACTCGGCGCCATTGTTACTGTTCTTAATGGTTTAAAATACTCAGCACCAAAGCCAATTTCTTCTTTAAGCTCTCTGTTAGCAGCTTGCTCTGGCGTTTCGCCCGGATCGATTAAGCCTTTAGGAAAACCTAACTGGTAATCGTTTGTGCCCGCACAGTATTCACGTACAAGTAGTAATTCGTTGTCTGCACTTAACGGAACAATCATCACTGCTCCCCGGCCACCGCCGCGAATTCGCTCATACTGGCGCTCTTCGTTATTAGAAAACTTTAGCTCTAAAGACTCCACAGTAAACAGGCGGCTTTTAGCGACAACATTGTTACTGAGGATTTGTGGTGGTGTTGGGTGCTTTTTCTGTGTCATTGGCGTTAATTTGCTATCATGGCAGTTAGTTCAATAATAAACCTTATAAGTTGAAATTCCTATGTTAAATTGGTCAAAAATCGATACCGTTTTGCTCGACATGGATGGAACATTACTCGATTTACATTACGACAGTCATTTTTGGCTTAACGTTATTCCTGCGCAACACGCATTAGCAAGGGGCATTAGCCTAGATGCAGCTAAAGCAGATATTTTAAAACGCTATCAAGCTGTGAGCGGTCAAATACAGTGGTATTGTTTAGATTATTGGGAGCAGCAATTAAGCTTGCCTATAATGGAGCTTAAACGAGAGTCTCAGCATTTAATTAAAATGCGCGAAGACGTACCTCATTTTTTAACTGAGCTTAAAAAAGCAGGCAAAGAGTTAATTTTACTTACCAACGCCCACCCTGAGAGTGTCATGCTTAAATTTGAGCATACAGCGATTGATAACTACCTAGATGGCGTAGTGTCTACTCATGAATATGGAGTAAGTAAAGAGCAACAAAGTTTGTGGCACCAAGTACAAAAAGACTTAGGGTTTAATAAGCAGCGCACTTTGTTTGTAGATGACAGTGTGCCGGTTTTGAATGCCGCGCGAGAATACGGCATTGAGCACTTACTTGCAGTTGCTAACCCAGATAGCCAACAACCACATAACGAAATAGCCGATTACCTAAGTGTTACCGACTATCGTAAGATTATCTAACTCAACTTACGTGACTTAAATTTTTGGGTAACGCGCTTCTAGCCCTTGATATACTAACTTTGCAAAATCTGCATGTTCTGTATCAAGGCTTTTAACTACTTCAACTAAATGCTCGTTATCTTCTTGCCCATTCCATTCTTTAATATAGCTACCATCTTTGTAACCGTGATCTTGGCGGAAAAAGTTTAACGTGTTTTTACCTACGTAGCCGCGATATAAATCATCAATATCCATACCCATTTGCGCCATACAGCCGGCAAAGGCACCTGCATTAAACGTTTTATCAGCAACAGCAGACGCCGCCAATATCTCTAGTGTTTGTTTAAAGTCATCAGCTTGTTGAGCATTGCTAAGCTCAGTTTCAAGTTGCTTTGCTAAGTCTTCGTAGCTAGTTTCACCGTCAATTCTAAGCGATAGACCAAAATGAAAAATATCAACCAACTCTAAAATAACTTGTTCAGTATCTGGTGTTTGTTTTTTCCACCATTTCCAACCATGATGATCCAACATTTCAGCACACTCAACCCAAATAGCGCGGTACCATTCAAACCCTTGAGTAAACCATTGCTCATGTACTTTAGTATTCATGGCGTTTTGCATTTCTAGCATCACTACTAGCTTGTTTAAATTGGCAGACATATCAGTTCCTGTCGTTTTGATTGGCGTAATGTTCGTTGGTGTAATAATACAGATAAAATGCTGATTGTGCATTGCTGTATATTTTTATTAGTGTGCTAGTTATGTTTATCGTGACGTCGTAAACTCATGCCATGAATCAATTAAATCAATGAAATCTTCAAAGCCACAACCACTACTTAAACCATTTTCTTCAAGCGCTAAATCGTCATCTTGATACGCTATTAGGTCTTCGCTGTCTTGATGAAGCGCATGGGCTTCAAATAATGCTTCGTCTTTCGTTAATATTAAATCTATTTCTTGGCCTTTTAGCGTTAGCGGCTCATAGCTTGAACTCACCGATGCAATAAGCGCTTGCACCATGGCTACTTTGTCTTTGCCTATTTCTTCGTTTAGCCAGCGACCAATAATAGCGTGTTCACTGCTTATTTTAATACGTAGCCCACTAATAGGGTCGCGAATAAATTGATATTCCATAGGGTTTGCCTGTAAATCTTTAGTTGCGTAATTATATACGTAAACGCCCGTAAACCACAGGGCATATAAAGTAAAATAGCGCCACATGGGCGCTATTTTACTCAACTTTAAAACCGTTAACTTCGCGATCTATAACGCGCTGCGTCAATAATCGACCATAAGTAAATAATAGGCACAAGTACAAAGCCTACAAGCACATAAATTAGTGCGTAACTTATTATAATAGCGAGTGCAAAAAATATAGCCGCTAAAATACGCCCTTGCACTAACTGCCCTAAACCAGGAAAAAATATATTACATAATGCTGCGATTACGTTACCGCCAGAACCTTGATCTGCCATACTAACCTCTGTATTTATTTGATTTTATAATTATTTACTTACACACTCTATGCCAATTTATTAAAGCTTACAAATCAAATAGTTAAATTAGTCTAGATTTAGAGAGTTAGTAAATTTTGCTAACTTTAGGTCAAATTAGCAATTTTTGTTATGTGTTTGCACTTTTCGATTCGCTCAATTAATTAGCAAGTTACTCGTTTTGAACACTATTTTATAAATAGCTGTTTATAAAAACAGTATTTTATTTAGCCTAACAAAAACACCTGTTATACTGGCCACAATATTGATTAAAAAGGCGTAACGATGGACGTTTCACAATTACTCGATGGCTTAAATGACAAACAACGCGATGCCGTTGCAGCCCCACTACAAAACATGCTGGTATTAGCAGGTGCTGGGTCTGGTAAAACACGAGTGTTAGTTCATCGTATTGCGTGGCTTATGCAAGTTGAGCAAGCCTCCGCTTACAGTATTTTTGCAGTTACTTTTACTAATAAAGCCGCTAAAGAAATGCGTGGCCGCGTTGAAGAAACACTAAAAGCGCCTGTAGGTGGTATGTGGATTGGTACTTTCCATGGTTTATCGCATCGTATTTTACGTGCTCATCACCGTGAAGCTAATTTACCAGAAGCCTTTCAAATTTTAGACTCTGACGATCAGCTTCGGATGATCAAGCGCTTATTAAAATCGATGAATATTGATGATAAAAAATGGCCCGCTAAGCAATTTGGCTGGTACATAAGCGCCAAAAAAGATGAAGCACTTCGCCCTAAAGATATTCAAGCATACGATATTAATGAGCAAATGATGCTGCGTGTTTATGCCGCCTATCAAGAGGCCTGTGATAGAGCGGGCCTAGTTGATTTTGCTGAAATATTACTACGCAGCTACGAAGTGTTAAAAAATAACCCTACGTTACTGCGTCATTATCAGCAACGCTTTGCGCATATGCTCGTAGACGAGTTCCAAGATACAAATACCATTCAATATGCTTGGTTAAAATTACTTGCTGGCGATACTAACAGCATTATGATTGTAGGCGACGATGACCAAAGCATTTATGGTTGGCGTGGTGCTAAAATCGAAAACATTAAACGTTTTTTAACTGACTTTAGCGCAGAAACCATTCGTCTTGAACAAAACTACCGCTCAACAGCGACTATTTTGAAAGCGTCTAACGCATTAATTCAAAATAACTCAGAACGTATGGGTAAAAGCTTGTGGACCGACGGTAACGACGGCGAGCCAATCTCTATTTATGCAGCATTTAATGAGTTAGACGAAGCACGCTTTGTAAGTAGCAAACTACGAAGCTGGTTAAATGCAGGTAATGCCCTACAAGATGCCGCAATTTTATACCGTAGTAACGCGCAATCTCGTGTACTTGAGGAGGCCATGCTGCAAGAAGGCTTAAAATACCGTATTTATGGTGGTATGCGATTCTTCGAACGACAAGAAATTAAAGATGCGCTTTCGTATTTACGCCTAGTAGGTAATCGTCAAGACGATGCCGCGTTTGAGCGTGTAATTAATACGCCAGCACGCGGTATTGGTGATAAAACATTGAGCCATATACGAGATTGTGCACGAGCAGAATCGTTACCGCTTTGGTATGCCGCAAAAGCAATTGTAGAACAACAGCACTTATCTGGTCGTGCCTCTGGTGCAGTAAGTAAGTTTGTAGAACTAGTTGAACAAATAGAAGATAAAATTAGCGATCTAACTTTGCATGAGCAAGCCAAGTACACAATTCAAACCTCAGGCTTGATGGCAATGTACCAAGCTGAAAAAGGTGAAAAAGGCCGTGCTCGCGTAGAAAACTTAGAAGAACTAATTAGCGCATGTGACCAGTACGAACTTCCTGAAGACGAAGAATACAGCTCGCCTTTACAAGGCTTTTTAGCCCATACGTCACTTGAGTCAGGTGAAGGACAAGCAGAAGAGCACGAAGATGCCGTACAAATGATGACGCTTCACTCAGCTAAAGGATTAGAGTTTCCGTTAGTGTTTATGGTGGGCGTAGAAGAAGGCATGTTCCCTTCTCAGCAAAGTAACGAAGAGTCTGGCCGCTTAGAAGAAGAGCGCCGCCTTTGTTATGTAGGCATGACACGAGCAATGGATAAGTTATACATTAGCCATGCTGAGAGTCGCCGCTTATACGGGCAAGAAAAATACCATAGCCCATCACGCTTTTTACGCGAAATCCCTGAGGACTGCGTAGAAGAAATCCGTATTAAAACACAGGTTTCTCGTCCACCTGCCGCCGGGCGTTTTAGCGCATCAGTTAGCCATGCCGCATTTGAAGACAGTGGTTTTAACTTAGGACAACGAGTTTTGCATGCTAAGTTTGGTGTTGGTACCGTACTTAATTACGAAGGCAGTGGCGCGCAATCTCGCGTACAAGTTAACTTTGACGACCTTGGCAGTAAATGGTTAGTAACGGCCTATGCACGATTACAAGCTGTATAAATCTCACCTAAATGAGTTAGAACAACAACTAGCTGGCGCGTATCATCGTCAGCTAGTGTTGATTACGGGCAGCCCTGCTTGGTGTTATGAATTACTTAACTCATTAATAGATGAAAACAATACACTTGTTGTATCAAAGCAGTGCGCGATTAAAAATTCGTACTGGCCTACTCGCACTCACCAAATTTTAGGGCAAGAATTTGCTCATGCTGTTTACGATGGTTTTAGTGGTTTACACCCTGATAAACTTGCAGCACTTACCGGCACCGTTAAAGCAGGCGGTATACTGTTTTTATTACTGCCCGAATTAAATGATTTAGCCTCTTGGCAAGACCCCTCATTAAGTACAGTGCAATCACACGGTCAGAGTATTGACTACAGTTTATTTAATCATCGTTTCGCGGCTATTATTAAGCGATTACCCGCTTTTCATTTTAGTGAACAAAATGGCTGTATTAGTAATCTCGTCAGCTCTGTTACGGATAATAAAATTGACTATCTACCACAGCAAAACTGCGTTGAACAAATAGTAAAAGTAGCTAATGGTCGTGCCAACAGGCCTTTACTCATTAATGCTGATAGAGGTAGAGGTAAGTCGGCAGCACTTGGCTTAGCAGCCGCAAAATTGACTGATAAAAAAGTAATTATTTGCAGCACTCAGTTTAAAGCGACCCATAGTAGCTTTAAACATTTAGCCAACGAGCTGAGCCTTCAATACAACGCTGAACATAAACAGCTCGCCAACTTGCACTACGTTGCACCTGACGCGTTATTAAATGCATTACCTGAGTGCGATTTATTACTCATTGATGAAGCTGCCGCGATCCCTGTTCCGTTATTGCTAAAAATGCTAGCTCATTACCCTCGTATAGTATTTGCAAGTACACTGGTTGGGTATGAGGGCAATGGTAGGGGTTACACCATTCGCTTTAGTAACTATATAAAAGCGCACTATAAAGCCTCTAAAGTTGTAACGCTTGATGAGCCACTGCGTTTTGCTAAACACGATCCCCTCGAGAAGCACATTCGCACCTTGCTTGCACTCGGTGCACAATATAAAGAGTTAAGTAGTGAGCAATTAGAGCAGCCAGTTCATAGCGAAATAACTCAGCAATCCCTTGTAAACAATGAGCCTTTACTGCAACAAGTTATTGCCCTGCTTGCATTGGCTCACTATCAAAGTAGTGTAAACGATTTACGCCAACTACTAGACGCACCATCGCAACGAATATTCATCAGCAAAATTAACAATCAATTAGTTGGTGTATGTTTAATCGCAATAGAAGGTGGTTTAAGTGAAGAACTTGCTCTACAGGTTATAAGCGGAGAGCGCCGCCCACAGGGTCATTTAATGGCTCAAACCCTCTCACAACTTAGTTTTAATAATGACTACTTAACACAGTTGAGCGCTCGCGTTGTACGAATAGCGATTGATCCGAGTTCTCACAATATGGGTTTTGGTAAAAAGCTACTTAGCTATTGCGAGTCGCAAGTAAAAAGCCAATGTAGTTGGTTTGGTGCAAGCTTTGGCGCAACAGCGCAGCTACTTAACTTTTGGCAAAAACAAGGGTTTGATACCGTAAAACTGGGTTATCAACGCGATAAAAGCACAGCTGAACATTCAGCGCTTGTGGTTAAATGCTTAAGCAATAAAAGTGCAATTATCCAACCTTTGAAAAAGCAGTTTAAAAACGACTTTTTTTATGCTCTTTTAACAAATTTTAAAACACTAGACTGGCAACTTGTAAGTATTTTAATTGAAGGATTTAGCGATGAGTTAGTAAGCCCCGAGACTCGCGAACGATTAGCCTTGCTCGTAAACAGTAACTTCACTCAATTTAATATCTCTGCGACTCTCTGGCAGGTAGTGAATCAGTCTCCTTCTTGTATGTCTCAATTAACAGAGTCTGATAAACAACTTTTAATAAAGTTAGTGCTGCAAAATGAATGTAATGAAAAAGTGATTCAACACTTAGGTTTATTAGGAAAAAAGCAGCTTGAGAATCACTTTAAACGTGCCATAAAAAACCTCACTAGTGCCATCTAATAACTCCTAGTTACCTATCTCTATTAAATCTTATCCATCTTTAAGCTATTTATTTAATTTGTTCTATCCTTAAAGCATTAACAGGTAAATTAAGATAAAGGCATGGAATTAATAAACTTTAAAGTGGGCTGCAAAACAATTTCACTTAAAATACTCGATATTTTATTAACAGAACGCTTTGACAATAATCTAACAACTTTACCCAACAATAATAAAAGCTTTATTGGTGTTAAAGATTATATGGATATACCAACGCCTGTGTTTGATTTAGGTATTATTTTAAATAATATCTCAACCGAACAAAGTAATGCGCATGTACTAAAACAACTAAGAACATGGCAAGAAAAACTATTAAACTGGTTCAATACCCTTCAAAGTAACTTGCTAAATAGCTCGGCTTCTATTTCAAGCAATGATGCAGAACTACAAGATTTTGTTCTGTTTTACAAAGAGTTCAACACCGATAATGAAGACTTAAAACTAACAATGTCTCGACTTAACGAACCTTTCCAATCATTGCTAGAAACGGTAAAAGAAGCTATATCAGCTCATAATCAAAGCGATTATAAACAAGTATCAGCTCTGCTCGAAAAAATTAAGCGTAGTAACCTAATTCAGCTAGAGCGTTTATTCGAATCAGCTAAAGAGCAAATAACCTTAGACTATAAACCTATTATTGTTTTTACCACTAAAGACGGCTTAAACCCACACGTAGGGTTATTGGTAGATAAAGTCGAAGATAATATCGACTATAAAAAAGAAGACATTAAACCACTAGATAAGCTCACTGAGGTCGGTTTTGATCTAGACCCACAAACTAAAAATATGATGCGAGGATTAATCAAGCTTTCACAAAAGCACAGTGTATTAATTGATCCAAGCGTAATATTTAAACCAACACAACTAGAAGAATCTGAAAGTGAAGAAACTCAAGCTTACGGACTATTTTAAATAGTCTTTAGATTTGGTTATAAACTTTAGTACTGAAGTAAGGAGCTATTCTGCTCGACTTGTACATTTAGATAAATTGGAGAGAAATCGAGTGCGTAATGTTAGTTACTCATATTTCACTTTTCTGCAAACGTAAAAAAGCCCGAATCGTTAGATCCGGGCTCTCTACAATGTGAAGTCGGTGCGCTACGCAGTAGGATGTCGTAGTGCCCACAGCGGTGGAGAGTCACGTAGCAAATGCTACTGTATTGGCCGACTGAGTTATTGAGGGATTTTGTTGTGATTCTAGCGTCGGGAGTCGCTGCGC
>NZ_BADV01000094.1:0-96157 GCF_000238895.1 Pseudoalteromonas sp. BSi20429
CCTCGTGCTAAAGGACGCGCAGACCGCATCCTTAAGCGTACAAGCCATATCACTGTTATGGTTTCAGATAGCTAGGAGTATAAGTAATGGGACAAAAAGTTCATCCTACTGGTATTCGCCTAGGTATATCTAAACCTTGGGTTTCTACCTGGTACGCGAGTTCAAAAGATTTCTCTGCACAGCTTTTTGGCGATCACAAAGTTCGTACATTCCTTACTAAGGAATTGAAAACGGCTTCTGTGTCTAAAATCGTTATTGAGCGTCCAGCAAAATCAATCCGTGTAACAATTCATACGGCTCGTCCGGGTGTTGTTATCGGTAAAAAAGGCGAAGACGTAGAAAAATTACGTCAAGCGGTAACTAAAATCGCTGGTGTACCTGCTCAGATTAATATCTCTGAAGTACGTAAACCAGAACTAGATGCACAACTAGTAGCAGACGGCATTGCCTCTCAACTAGAACGTCGTGTTATGTTCCGTCGCGCTATGAAGCGTTCGGTACAAAATGCAATGCGCATCGGTTCTAAAGGGATTAAAGTTGAAGTTAGCGGTCGTCTTGGCGGCGCTGAAATCGCACGTTCAGAATGGTATCGTGAAGGTCGTGTACCTCTACATACTCTTCGTGCTGATATCGATTACGCAACTTCTGAAGCCTTAACCACTTATGGTATCATTGGTGTTAAAGTTTGGATCTTCAAAGGCGAAGTTATTGGTGGTTTACCACTAGTACAAGAGCAAGAGAAGCCAGCTAAACGCGCACCAAAGAAAGCCAAGAAAAGTGCTAAGTAGAGGTAGCGACTAATGTTACAGCCAAAACGTACAAAATTCCGTAAAATGCACAAAGGCCGCAACCGCGGTTTAGCGCAAAACGGTAACAAAGTAAGCTTCGGTACTTTCGGATTGAAAGCAACTGGCCGTGGCCGTATGACTGCTCGTCAAATCGAAGCAGCTCGTCGTGCTATGACGCGTCACGTGAAACGTCAAGGTAAAATCTGGATTCGTGTCTTCCCTGACAAACCGATTACAGAAAAACCTCTTGAAGTTCGTATGGGTAAAGGTAAAGGTTCTGTTGAATATTGGGTTGCTGAAATTCAGCCTGGTAAAGTACTTTACGAAATGGAAGGTGTTTCAGAAGAGCTTGCTCGTGAAGCATTCGACCTTGCTGCTCGTAAATTGCCATTCAAAACAACTTTCGTAACTCGGACGGTAATGTGATGAAAGCTAGCGAACTAAAAGACAAAAGCGTAGAAGAGCTTAATGCTGAACTTCTAGGACTACTTCGTGAGCAATTTAATATGCGCATGCAAGCTAGCACTGGTCAGTTAGCTCAGACACACACGCTAAGAACAGTACGCCGCGATATCGCGCGTGTAAAAACAGTTATTAACCAGAAGGCAGGTCAATAATGAGCGATAAAATTCGTACTCTTCAAGGCCGTGTAATCAGCGACAAGATGGAAAAATCTTTCACTATCGCTATCGCACGTTATGTGAAGCACCCAATCTATGGGAAATTCATTAAACGTACGACTAAGTTACACGTACATGACGAAAATAACACAGCAAAAGCGGGTGACGTAGTTACTATCCGTGAATGCGCACCAATTTCTAAGAATAAATCTTGGACTTTAGTAGACGTTATTTCTAGTCCAAAACAAGCTTAATTTTTTAATTAAGTTAGTTTTGTAAAAAAGCCCCGGCATTAGCTGGGGCTTTTTGTATTTAAAGCACCTGTAAACAGTAAACTAGGGTGAGCGGGTCACCTGGATTAGTCTTTTATCTAAAAATATAAAGTTATCTTGGGGAGTAGTTGAGAGTTTCATTTACCAGTTACTTTTTTGCTAGCAGAACCATCTGCTGAATCAGAAGAAGTTAGATAATAAACTTACATATCTCAGTTAATTTAATGCCAACATGGGGTCATCTAATTCGTGGTGTTACTTTTCTTTTACTATCTTTTAGTCTGAGAACTCACTTACCTTATTTTATTACAATGATACAGCTTCAAAGTATCGAAAATAGACATCCATACACAATTTTCATTATCAGCTTATCTGGTTTTTTTATGTCTAAAACCTCAATTTATCGCCTTAAATTAATATTCTGGTATGATTAGCAAATATGCGCTTTTGAATGAATTTTTGAGGTAGTAATGACGCGTAGTTTTGAATTTCATTTGACTGATGAAGTAGCCACGGTCGCAATGGGTAATTGCGTTGCTGATATTATAGAGCAAGGTGCGGTTATTTATTTACATGGTGATTTAGGCGCTGGTAAAACAACGTTTACTCGAGGTGTAGTGCAAGGCTTTGGACATACAGGCAAAGTTAAAAGCCCAACGTATACACTTGTTGAACCTTATGAACTCGAGCGCGCAAATGTTTATCATTTTGATTTATACCGCTTAGGTGACCCTGAAGAACTAGAATACATGGGAATACGCGATTATTTTTCACCAGATGCAATTTGCGTTGTTGAGTGGCCAGAAAAAGGTGGTGAATTTATTCCTGTGCCTGATTTAGATATTACTCTAAGCTATATGGGTAACGAACGTAAAATTGTTATTAATAGCGCCAGTGAGCGTGGTGTAGCAATTGTCGAAAAACTAAATAACAAATAATAATATAGTTAAGGCAGTAATTATCAAATGAGCCGAGGTGTAGTTAAACTCTTTATTTACCTTATGGTTATTACCATAAGCTTGCCGCTGTGGGCCAAAAATACAATTAATAGTGTACGCGTATGGCCGTCCCCTGATAGTACGCGTGTGGTATTTGATTTAAATGATAAGCCTGACTTTAGCTATTTCATGCTTAAAAACCCAAGCCGCTTAGTAATTGATTTAGAAAACACTAACGAGTTAAAAATACTACCAGGTGTACCACCAAAACATCAAATAGTGAGCAAGCTACGCTACTCAAAACCTAAAAATAAGCACAGTGTTCGGTTAGTATTTGAATTAAACGCACCAGTAAAGCCAGTTGTATTTGCTTTAGCGCCTACAGGCCCTTATAAAAACAGGCTCGTTGTTGATTTATACAATAAAAGCCAAGCTGCCACAGTTGTTTCTCCTGCTCAAACAGCAGCTAAAAATCGCCAGTTAAGCCAAGAACGCGATATTGTGATTGCAATTGATGCGGGTCATGGCGGCGAAGACCCAGGTTCAATTGGTCCCTCTGGCACGTACGAAAAAACAGTAACACTGCAAATTGCAAAACGTTTAGAGCGCATGATTGATGGCGAACGTGGGATGATTTCGCGCATGGTACGAAGCGGTGACTACTTTGTAAAACTTAATACGCGAACCAATCGTGCTCGTGAAAAAAAGGCCGACTTTTTTGTCTCTATTCATGCTGATGCATTTACGAGCCCGGGACCAAATGGTGCCTCTGTTTGGGTGTTGTCGTTAAGGCGTGCTAATTCAGAGATAGGTAAATGGATAGAAGATAAAGAAAAGCACTCTGAGCTTTTAGGTGGCGCTGCGGATGTAATGAAAGATGCCGCTAACGAAAAATACTTAGCGCAAGCATTACTTGATATGTCGATGGATCACTCTATGAAAACCGGCTTAAACGTAGCTGACGAAGTGGTTAAAGAGCTACGTAAAGTTGCTAAGTTGCATAAGAAAGATCCCCAACATGCGAGTCTTGCTGTACTTAAATCACCAGATATCCCATCAATTTTAGTAGAAACAGGGTTTATATCTAACCCACGAGAAGAAAAGCTGCTTAAAAGTGCTAACCATCAAGAGCGTTTGGCTAAAGCTATATTTACTTCAATTAAAAATTACTATTTAAAAAATCCACCTGATGACTCTTTATTTGCTAAATTAAAGTCGCAATATCCAACAAAGCACAAGGTACGCCCGGGTGAATCTTTAAGTATGTTGGCGAGTCGCTATGGCATTACAGTCACTGAATTAAAACAAGTTAATAAGCTTAGCTCTAATACTTTGTTTATTGGGCAAGAGCTCGATATACCACAAAGTTAGTCATTATTATTAGCGCAATGCTTGCTAGGAAATCTCATGAATATTGAAATATTACCCGCGCGTTTAGCTAACCAAATTGCCGCAGGCGAAGTGGTTGAGCGCCCAGCGTCGGTAGTAAAAGAGCTAGTCGAAAACAGTTTAGATGCTGGCGCTACACGTATTCAGATAGATATAGAGCGTGGCGGTCATAAGCTTATTCGTATACGTGATAACGGTTCAGGGATAAGTAAAGATGAGCTAACGCTCGCGCTTTCTCGTCACGCTACGAGTAAATTAAAATCTCTAGATGACCTTGAAAATATTTGTTCACTTGGTTTTAGGGGAGAAGCGCTTGCGTCAATTAGCTCTGTATCGCGTTTAACGCTGAGCTCAAAACCAAAAGATCAAGAAGCTGCTTGGCAAGCATTTGCAGAAGGTCGCGATATGGCCGTGCAAGTAAAGCCAGTAGCGCACCCTGATGGCACAACCATTGAAGTAAAAGATTTATTTTTTAACACCCCAGCTCGTCGTAAATTCTTGCGTACCGAAAAAACGGAATTTAGCCATATTGATGAGTTGATAAAGCGTATTGCGCTTAGTCGCTTTGATGTCTCTATTACACTAACTCACAACGAAAAAGTAGTAAGGCAGTATCGTGCGAAGACAGATCCCTCTCAGGCTATTACACGTGTAGCGCAAGTTGCAGGTAAGGCTTTTGCTGAGCAAGGTTTGCATATTCAATCAGGAGAGGGTGGCTTACAGCTGCATGGTTGGGTGCTACCTGTAGGTTCAGCTAATACGACTCAGTATACTTATGTTAATAATCGTATGATGCGCGATAAACTTATTCTGCATGCTATACGCCAGGCATTTGAAGAAGTAAGCGGAACACAAGAATTACCCGGTTTTGTCATTTATATTGATATAGACCCTCGGCAGGTTGATGTAAATGTTCATCCAGCTAAGCATGAAGTCCGTTTTCATCAAGGGCGCTTAATTCATGACTTTATATTACAGGCTATTAAGCAAGTGGTAGTGCCGCTGCAAGGTGAGTTTACGAATGAACCGCTTAGCTCTGAGGTGGAATCTGCGCCTGTGTTTATGGGGTCAGCGCATAGTAGTTCTAATGATATAAAAGCGGATGGAGTATTTGATTACCCTAAATCGCAATTACAGCCCTCTTACTCTGGAAGTGCTGGTAGTTCAGCATCAGGTACTAGAAGTGTTGGTGTTGGCGGTGGCGGGGCATACCGTTCTACACCAAGTACGAGCCATCATGATGTAAACGCGTTTTATCAAGGTGTGAGTGAGCAACACGCTGCGCATTTTGATAATGTAGCAAACATACCCGTAGCACAACACCAGTTAGAGTCTGCGCATAATGTTTTAAAGACAGTTTCAATCATCAGTGTTAATGAAGGTGCGTGTGTATTTAGTGTTGAGCAGCAATTGTATTGCTCACATTTCAAATATGCATTGGTATATGATTGGCATAATCAAATTAAAGAGTCCGGAAGTTTAGAAGGGAAAGCTCTTTTGCTGCCCGTAAGAGTAAACTTATCAAAAGAAGATTGCTTACTTATAGAAGCTCAGCAATCGTGGTTTACTTTACTTGGTTTTGAACTCGTAATAGAAAAACAGTTTGTAATGGTTAAAAAATTGCCAGCGTGCTTATATTTACTTGATGTAAGTACAGCGATAGGTGAGCTACTTGATGGGTGTAAAGCAGGGCTTGAAAATATAGAGAATTGGTTAGAGTGGCAGATAAAATGTGTACCTCCCCGGTTTTATTTAAGCAATGTGTTTTTAGCGCAACAAATGCGCTTACAAAATAATCCGCAAACTATTGAACGCTTACGCGAAAAAGCAGTTAAAATAGAGCTAAATCACTATTTAATGCAATTAGATTAAGGTATCAGTGTTGAGTAATTTACCAGTCATATTTTTAATGGGTCCAACTGCTGCTGGTAAAACAGCATTGGCAATCTCACTGTGCGAGCATTTAAATACAGAAATAATCAGCGTTGATTCAGCGTTAGTGTATAAAGATATGAACATTGGTACTGCAAAACCCGATGCAGAAGAACTTGCTAAAGCTCCGCATCATCTGATCGACTTACTTGACCCGAGTGAAACATATTCAGTTGCTGATTTTAGGCGCGATGCAGTACAAAAAATTGACGAATTTCATAGACAAGGTAAAGTACCTGTATTGGTTGGAGGTACAATGTTGTACTTCAAATCTTTAATTGATGGTTTATCGCCTTTGCCTGAAGCAGATACAGTAATAAGATCAGAGCTAGAAGCACAAGCTAAAGAATTTGGCTGGCCTCATTTATATAAAGAATTAGTTAAAGTTGACCCAAAAGCAGCCGAAAAAATAAGTGAGAATGACTCACAAAGAATTAATCGAGCTTTAGAGGTTTACAGGTTAACTGGTAAGACCATGACTGAGTTGCAAAAGCAAAAACAGCCGGCTTTACCCTATACTTTTCATCAATTTGCGATTGCACCGCAAGAACGTAGCGAATTACATCGCCGAATTGAAGAAAGGTTTAAAATAATGATTGATCAGGGGTTTGAAAATGAAGTTTCGACCCTATATCTACGTAAGGATTTACACCCCAATATGCCTTCTATTCGTTGTGTTGGTTATAGACAAATGTGGGATTACCTTGCGGGTGAAACAAGCCATGATGAAATGGTTTTTCGTGGCATCGCAGCAACACGTCAATTGGCAAAACGTCAGTTAACGTGGCTTCGTAGCTGGCCTGATGTTACTTGGTTAACAACGGGTGACGAAGAAAACTTGCATCGTGTAGTAAGTTCGCTAAGCTAGTAGTAGTTGAATATTGTTTTTTATCAAATAAGTTCAGCCACTTAATTATAATAACACCTAGAACGAAGGAACAATAACATGGCAAAAGGCCAATCGTTACAAGACCCATTTTTGAATGCACTACGACGTGAGCGCATTCCAGTATCAATCTTTTTGGTAAATGGCATAAAATTACAAGGCAAAATTCAGTCATTTGACCAATTTGTTATTTTACTAGAGAACACCGTAAATCAAATGGTTTATAAGCATGCAATTTCAACAGTTGTGCCTGCTCGCGCAGTTAACTTCCAAGCAGTTCAAGGGAGTGAAGACACTGAAGAACCAGAAGCTGGTAACTTTTAATTAGGAGCATAATGTTTGTTTGACCGCTATGAATCCGGCGAACAGGCAATTTTAGTTCATATCGACTTACCTAAAGAAGGAGATCGTGAAGATCTTCATGAATTAGAAATGTTGGTATCTTCTGCTGGTGTTAGTAGTTTGGCGGTTGTGCAAGGCAGCCGTCAAGCACCACATCCGAAACTATTCGTCGGTACCGGTAAAGCAGAAGAAATAGCTGAGATTGTCAAAATCCACAATGCAGATGTCGTAATTTTCAATCATCAACTCAGGCCGTCACAAGAGCGTAATTTAGAGCGTGTTTGTCAGTGTCGTGTGCTTGATAGAACGACGCTAATTCTTGATATTTTTGCCCAACGTGCACGTACCCATGAGGGTAAGCTGCAGGTTGAATTGGCACAACTTCGCCATATGTCGACTCGATTAATTCGGGGCTGGACCCATCTTGAACGCCAAAAAGGCGGGATTGGTTTACGTGGACCTGGTGAAACCCAACTTGAAACAGATAGACGATTACTTCGTGCCCGAATTCAAAATATCCGTGCGCGTTTAGCTAAAGTAGCAGTGCAACGCGAACAAGGTAGGCGAGCTCGCACTCGTAACGAAATACCTACGGTATCGTTAGTTGGCTATACCAATGCGGGTAAATCTACATTATTTAATCGAATTACGAATTCAGATGTATACGCGGCCGATCAGTTGTTTGCAACGCTTGACCCGACTCTACGTAAGCTTGAATTAGGTGATGTTGGTCCTGTTATCTTAGCTGATACAGTGGGCTTTATTCGTCATTTACCGCACGACTTAGTTGCTGCTTTTAAAGCAACGCTAACTGAAACTCGTGAAGCTGATTTACAGTTACATGTAATTGACGCAGCAGACTCTCGTCTTCAAGAAAATATTGAACAAGTACAATCGGTGCTTAAAGAAATTGAAGCCGATGAAGTACCACAGCTATTAATTTATAATAAAATTGATGCGCTGGATAACGTAAGCCCACGTATTGATCGAGATGACGAAGGCCAACCTATAAGAGTATGGCTTAGCGCTCAGACTGGTGAAGGGTGTGAATTACTTAGTGAGGCTATTAGTGAACTGCTTGCTAAGAAGATGTTTAACGAAACATTATTTCTTACGCCATTGTATGGTCGCCTAAGGGCTGCATTGTTTAGTTTAAATGCAGTACATGAAGAACGCTTTGATGAGCAAGGTAATTGGCTGTTAGATGTTAGAATGCCAATGGTTGAGTGGAATCGTTTAATTAAAGAATTTGGTCCTGAAATTGCTGGTTTTATCAACCGTAATTAAAAATTGACGTTTTAATGTCGGTTTTTGTATGAGAAACGCGGTAGATTTGTTAGATTTAACACAATTTCCTAATTTATTTAGATAACAATGGAGTATAGCTATGGCCTGGAATGAACCGGGTAATAATGGCAATGACAAAGATCCGTGGAATAATAAAGGCGGACGTGATCAAGGCCCACCTGATTTAGACGAGGTGTTCCGCAAGTTTAGTAACAAGTTCAGCGGCTTATTTGGCGGGAAAAAATCCGGCAATGGTAGCGGCGGTGGACTTGGCGGAGCCGGTATTTCATTCATACTTATTATCGCCGTTATTGTATGGGCGTTAAGTGGTATTTATACGGTTAAAGAAGCCGAGCGTGGTGTGGTTCTACAATTTGGTAAATACGACCGAATTGCTGATCCTGGTTTGCGTTGGAAAATGACTTTCATCGAAACGGTAATCCCAGTAGATATTGAAGCAGTTCGTTCATTATCGGCTTCTGGTTTTATGCTTACTGAAGACGAAAACGTAGTGAGCGTTGAGTTTCAGGTGCAATACCGTGTTATTGACCCATACCTTTATGAATTTAGCGTAACTAACGCTGATAGTAGCTTAGAAGAAGCGCTAGACAGTGCACTGCGTTATGTTGTGGGCCATGCAAAAATGGACCAAGTATTAACTAATGGCCGTGAGGTTGTTCGTCAAAATACATGGGATGAGCTTAATAAGATTATCGAACCATATAACTTAGGTTTAATTGTTACTGACGTGAACTTTAAAGACTCTCGTCCACCAACTGAAGTTAAAGATGCATTTGATGATGCAATTGCTGCACAAGAAGATGAAGAACGTTTCATTCGTGAAGCAGAAGCATATGCTCGTGAAATTGAACCGCGTGCTCGTGGTCAAGTAACGCGTATGACTCAAGAAGCGGAAGGTTATCAAGAGCGCATTACATTGGAAGCACAAGGTGAGGTAGCTCGCTTTGAAAAGCTTTTACCTGAATATCAAGCAGCTAAAGAAGTTACTCGTGAGCGCTTATACATTGATGCAATGGAAGAAGTGTTAGGGAGTAGTTCTAAAATATTGGTTGATGTTAAAGGCGGTAATAACATGCTTTATTTACCTCTTGATAAAATCATGGACAAGCAAGGAACCGCAACACGAGTTGCACTTCCAAGTTCAAGTGATATTCAAGACTTACGTAATAAAGTTAATACGTCGCGCAATAGCTCTGTTAATAGTGGCAATGACCGCTTTAACAACGACCGCTTCAATGATGGGAGATAATCATAATGAAAAACTTTAGTTTAGTAATACTATTAGCTGCCATTGTTATGTCTTTCTCATCGGTATTTGTTGTACCTGAAGGGCAAAAAGCAATTGTAATGTTATTCAGTAAAGTACAAAAAGATAGCGACGATAAAGCGATTGTATATGGCCCAGGCCTACAATTTAAAGTACCATTTTTTAGCCAAGTACGTCGTATTGATGCACGTATTCAAACGCTAGATGGTGCGCCTGATCGCTTTGTTACTAGCGAGAAAAAAGACTTAATTGTTGATTCGTTTGTAAAATGGCGCGTTAATGACTTTAGTGCTTTTTACTTACGTGCTCGTGGCGATAAGCAATATGCTGAAACGCTACTTAAGCAAAAAGTAAACAATGGTCTTCGTACAAACTTTGGTACACGTACAATTCGCGAAATTGTATCGGGTGAGCGTAGCGAGTTGATGGAAGAAGCGTTAGTACAAGCTTCTGAAAGTGCACGTGAGCTAGGTATTGAAGTACTAGACGTACGTGTTAAGCAAATCAACCTACCACAAGAAGTGAGCAGCTCTATTTACCAACGTATGCGCGCTGAGCGTACTGCGGTTGCAAAAGAGCACCGTTCTGAAGGTCAGGAAAAAGCAGAGACTATTCGTGCGGGAGTTGACCGTCGAGTAACTGTAATGCTTGCCGATGCAGAGCGTAATGCACGTTCTGTACGTGGTCAAGGCGATGCTGATGCTGCAGGCATTTATGCTAATGCGTATAACAAAGACCCTGAGTTCTTTAGTTTTGTACGTTCGCTTGAGGCTTACAAAAAGACTTTTAAAGATAAGCAAGATATTATGGTGCTTTCACCAGATAGCGACTTCTTCCAATATATGAAAGGCGCTAAAGCTCAATAGACTTTACGTTAATTATTTAAAAGTTAAAAAGCCTCGCATTTGCGGGGCTTTTTGTTAAATACAAACTAGTGCGTTAAATCACTGTTATTTATGTGGTTATTGGTCAATATTTGGATATAACAATTGCCCGCAGAAAAAATAAGCTGAACAGGGGTGATCTTTACTTTAGTTTTCTGGTAAAATCTCGTCCTAATTTTCTCTAAGTGAATTTACGATGGGTAAAAACGTTGTTGTATTAGGCACCCAATGGGGTGACGAAGGAAAGGGTAAGGTAGTTGATCTCCTTACAGACAAAGCATCTTTAGTAGTTCGTTATCAAGGTGGCCACAATGCGGGTCATACTTTAGTTATCGAAGGTGAAAAGACGGTTCTACACCTTATTCCATCGGGTGTATTACGTGACAATGTTAAATGTGTGATTGGTAATGGTGTAGTTTTATCACCAGAAGCGCTAATGAGAGAAATTGGCATGCTTGAAGAGCGCGGCGTACCAGTACGCGAGCGTCTTTTAATAAGTGAAGCATGTCCGCTAATCTTGCCTTTCCATGTTGCATTAGATGTAGCCCGCGAAACAGCTCGTGGCGATAAGCCTATTGGTACAACTGGCCGTGGAATCGGTCCTGCGTACGAAGATAAAGTAGCACGTCGTGGTTTACGCGTAGGCGATTTATTTAATCCTGAAGTATTTGCAGCTAAATTAAAAGAAGTGCTTGAGTACCACAACTTCACTTTAGTTAACTACTACAAAGTAGATGCTGTAGATTTCCAAAAAACGTTTGATGATGCAATGGCTGTTGCTGATATCTTAAAAGCAATGGTTGTAGATGTAACTGAGCTTTTAGATCAAACGCGTTTAGCAGGCGAAAACATTTTATTTGAAGGTGCACAAGGTACGTTACTTGATATAGATCATGGTACTTACCCTTATGTAACATCTTCAAACACTACCGCTGGTGGCGTTGCGACTGGTGCAGGTTTTGGTCCATTAAACCTTGATTACGTTTTAGGTATTATTAAAGCGTACACGACGCGTGTTGGTTCAGGTCCTTTCCCTACAGAGCTTTACGACGGTCTTGAGAAACAAGATCCAGTTGGTAAGCACTTAGGTGATAAAGGCCATGAGTTTGGCGCTACAACAGGTCGACTTCGTCGTACTGGTTGGTTAGATGCAGTGGCTATGCGCCGTGCGGTTCAAATCAACAGTATTTCAGGTTTTTGTTTAACTAAGCTTGATGTTTTAGATGGCTTAGAAACGCTTAAAATCTGTATTGGTTACAAGCTTGAAGATGGCACAGTTACTAACGTAACACCATTAGCAGCTGAAGGTTACGATAAAGTAACGCCAGTATACGAAGAAATGCCAGGTTGGTCAGAAAACACTGTTGGTGTAACGAGTCTTGACGGTTTACCAAAAGCTGCGATTGACTACATCAAGCGTATTGAAGAAATTACGGGTGTTCCAATTGATATTATTTCTACAGGTCCAGACCGCGTAGAAACTATGGTACTTCGCAACCCGTTTGCGTAATTACCATTAGATTAAAAAAAGCTGCCTAGTGCAGCTTTTTTTGTATCTAAAATTCACCTTGGAACGATCTTTGTATATATTTTAATAAGTTTATTTTTATAAGTGGTGAGCATGCGTTTATTTTACCGTAATTGCGTATTAAGGCTTTCATTAATCCCGCTGTCTTT
The DNA here is from genome assembly GCF_000238895.1 of Pseudoalteromonas sp. BSi20429. Lineage (NCBI taxonomy): Bacteria > Pseudomonadati > Pseudomonadota > Gammaproteobacteria > Alteromonadales > Pseudoalteromonadaceae > Pseudoalteromonas > Pseudoalteromonas sp. BSi20429. The sequence continues at coordinate 12,304 of NZ_BADV01000094.1, forward strand.
ATTTATAGCAACCAACAGCTTAGCTACAGAAAGCCCTGCTGCTGTACCGCTGTATACAGAATCTGAGCTAATTGCGTTAATAAATAAAAATACGCATTTAGCGCGGGTAAAGGCAGATGATTGCCAGTTAGTGCAAGATATAGAAGCACGAGCCAATAAAATGGCATTGCCGTCTTATCAATTTTTATACGGCGATATGCTGGCTTATAACGTGTGCGTGGATCGTAATGTAGAGTTAGGTGTGTATTACATGCGAAAAGCGGCTGAACAAGGCTTAGCGGCAGCGCTAGAGCAGTTAGGGCGTTACTACGACACCGGGCGTTTAGTTCAACAAGATAAAGCAATGGCAATTACGTATTTGCGTGAAGCGTCGTCGCAAGGCAATTTAAAAGCACAACTACGTTTGGTTAAATTATTTAATGATGGCTATGGCAGCCCGCGTGATTTTGAAGATGCATACCGTTGGCTATTTAATTCTATGGTCGCAGATAAAGCGACTCATAAAAAAATTGAGCGAGCGCTGACTAAGTTAGCGCAAAAAATGCCAGATAGTGTGGTTGCGCGAGCTCGCCTTCCTATTTAATGGCTCTTAAAAAACAAAACCCTAACTTTTTAAGTTAGGGTTTTTGAGTTTTTACAGGTAGTAAAAGTGTTTAACTTTCTTCTTTAGCCTTTGTTTGCGGGTCTTTTAAGACCGACATTTTAGGCGGCTGTAATGCAACAACACGCTCGCCTTCTTGCGGCGGTTTTTCCATGTTGATTGTAAACGGTCTTAGCTTAATTGGCGTATCGTCGTCGCTGTCTTTATCACCTTTAAGAATAAACAAAGGGATAGCCTCAGGGTTCATTTCTAGGTATTGCTCCCAGCTAAACTCATCCGAGATACGTGTTGAACTAACCTTACCGCCTTTAGCTATGATACTGCTCAAACGTGCGTATGAGCCTTCGTCGCCAAACAATATTTGTCTAGATAAAAACGTTGCACTGTCTTTATTTGCTTTAGCATGCGACGTTGATGAGCGAAGCGAAAATACATTTTTTTCATTAAGTAAATGCGAAAAGTATTGAACGCCTAGCGCATTATGATGACGGTTTGGCGATAGCGCTAAGACACTGCGAATAGTTGTTAGAGGTAAGTAGCGTTCAGCATGCTCTGATTGCGGGTTACCATAATAACAAGCTAAGCCATCCATACGTGCCATTCTGCAGTTTTCCCATGCAGGGTCTGAAAGGTGAACCGGAATATTCTGCTCTTGTAAGCCACGTCCAATTGCACGCGATACATGGTTTGCACCAATAATTAATATTGTGTTTGGTGATGGTTGGCGTACACCTAATAGCTTGGCAACAGGGATGGCTGTTAAGCTTTGCAGCACAACCGTAATGATGATCACCGTAAATATAAGTGGCACCATTTTTTCAGCATCAGCAACGCCAGCTTCCATCATACTTAGTGCAAATACCGACCCAACGGCTGCGGCAACTATACCCCGTGGAGCAATCCAGGCAAGCACCAAGCGAGACTTCATTGGTAAGTCAGTACCAAAGGTCGAAATAGCAATACACAGTGGGCGTGCAACAAAAAGCACAATAGCTAAAAATATAAATACATCGCTGTCGAGCATCATCAAATCAGAAAGCTGTAAACGTGCTGCAAGTAAAATAAACAGCGTTGATATTAATATCATCGACAAGTCTTCTTTAAACTCAAGTACAGAATCTATTTCTAAATCGTCTTGGTTCGCAAGCCAAATACCAAATACAGTTACTGCTAATAAGCCTGATTCATGGCTTAAATAGTTTGATACAGAAAAACTAATAAGGACTAGTGCTAAAATTCCAAACTTATGCAATTCAAATGGCAGCCACTCGCGGCGCATTAATAGTGTTGTTAGCCAACCAGCAGCAACACCAATACTTAAACCAACACCTAGGGTTTTAACTAAAGCAATAATAGTATGACTAAATACTTCGCCTTGGCCTACAAGCATTACAGCTTCAAATACCAATACAGCAAATAATGCGCCAATTGGGTCTATTACAATACCTTCCCAGCGAAGTATGCGGTCTATATCTTGTGTTGGACGCATTGAGTTTAATAGCGGTGCTATAACTGTAGGGCCAGTAACAACGAGTACTGCGCCTAGTACCGCAGCAACACGCCAGTTAAGCTCAAGCAACCAGTAGGCGCTTAGGCTAATAATAATGCAGGTAGTAAGCATACCGATTGAGCAGAGATTCCTTACAACTTTTCCTATCCCTTTTAATTCTCTGAAATGCAGAGTTAAGGAACCTTCAAATAAAATGATGGCAACGCTTAGTGATACTACTGGAAACAGTAAATCACCTAAAAGTGCATCAGGGTCTAAAACACCACTAAATGGTCCAAGTAAAAGACCAGTAAGCAATAAGAAAAGAATAGCGGGTACTCTAAAAGCCCACGCGACCCATTGGGCAAGCACAGAGCAAAGTGCGATACCGGCTATGTAAATTGCTGACATAGATTAAGAATTCCTTATTTATGACGATATGTTTAGAAAGTATAACTTTTGTTAATTATTAATACAGGGGTATACACCGGAAACTCAAATATTACTAATCAATTTTAGCTGCTTATAAAAGATTAGTAGGCTTAAATTATTTAGCGAGGACTTAGCCACCTTATTTTAAAGTGTATTAATTGTTTAATTTATTGAATTTTAATAACAATATAAACGGTATGAGTGTTTCGTATTAACTTAGTTCGAATTTTAACCTTGATTTTAAAGGGGTATTTGGTGTATTATACTTCGTGTTCTAATAATTAGTCATCTAACGAAGTTTATTGAAGATAAAACAGGCTTGTTAATCTTAACGTCATTTTTAATCTTTATAATCATGTGTTAGTGATGCTTATAGTATTAGAGCATTACAAAATATCATTTGCCGAATTCTTGGTATGGTTTTGCCAAACAAGTTTATTTAATTATTTAAGTAAATAAAGGTTTGAGTTGAACTATTACTTTCAATATTTAGCCCCCCATCGTGGCGGTTAAATCTCGGTCCTTTGGTCTTCACCCTATCTGTTGGTGTATCAGACTTTAGAGGCTCTATGTATGTTGTTAATAAAAAAGCCACACACAGCTTTTTACAGCGATGCATAAACAACACTTTTAAATTTTTTGATTAGTGCTGCTCAATATTATTGGGTTGTTGCTACTTTTACTTAACCTCAAATCTAAGCTTCTTGTTTTAGATATGGTTTTTGCGTGTGTGTAAAAAAGTGTTGCCTAAATGAAAAGAAAAATTCGAAGCTATGTTTTAAACCTAGCTACTTAGTTTTAGCTCATCTAATTAAGATGAGCGCAGATAAAATGGAAAGTTGAGCATTTATGCAAAAGTTAAATTGGCGACGTATCGTACTTAAAGTAGGTAGTGCATTAATTGCACCAGATCAAGATGGCTGCCGTTCGCGTCACATATTAACCATCGCACAGTTCATTGTTCGTTGTCGTGCCCGTGGAATCGAGGTGATTTTAGTATCATCGGGTTCTGTAGCGGCTGGAGCGCATTTATTCCCATCAGACAAACCTCGCTCTGTGGTGATGAAAAAAGCAATGGCAGCAGCAGGCCAAACAGAAATGATCGCCATGTGGGACCGCTTTTTTGACTTTCCATCTGCGCAACTATTATTAACGCACGGCGATTTACGTGACCGCGAGCGTTACCAAAGTATTCGCGAAACAGTGTTTACTTTACTTGAGCATGGTGTTTTTCCTATTATTAATGAAAATGATGCTGTAACTACCGACGACTTAAGAGTGGGTGATAACGACAACTTATCAGCAATGGTCGCAGCAGCAGCCGATGCCGATGCTTTATTAATATTCTCAGACGTTGATGGGTTATATGATAAAAACCCTAACTTACATGATGATGCGGTGTTACTGCCTGAAATAAAATCAATTGATGAATCTATTTATGCTATGGCAGGATGTGCTACAAGTGCTGTTGGTACTGGTGGCATGAAAACCAAAATAGAAGCGGCAGAAAAAGCAACGTCACATGGTATCGCGACTTATATTATAAACGGCTTTAAAGAAGAAACATTTACGAAACTGCTAGCTGGGGAAAATCCTGGTAGCGTATTTTTACCGTACGAAAAACCGATGCAAGATTCTGTACATTGGATGACACACACAGCAAATGAGCAAGGTGAAGTTGTTGTTGATGGATCATTTGATGAGTCCCTTGAAGGTGAAAGTGGATGTATTCGCGGTGATGAAATCATGGAAGTCCATGGTGAATTTGCTGTTGGTGATACCATTTTAGTACGTAGTGAAGACGGTACGCGTTTAGCTAAAGCGACCGCAAATTATAGTAGCTGTTTGTTAAACTTTATTGCAGACAACGAACAGAGTGAATTCAGCGAAAAAATGCAGGATTCAATTGGACCAGTTATATCTGAAAAACATATCGCATTATTGGAGAAGTCATGAGTTTAATTACGGACATTTCACGCCAGACAGCTAAAGCTGCCCATACACTTGCTTTACTCGATACCGAGACTAAAAATCAAGTACTAGTTGAAATGGCAGCGGCACTAAGAGAGCAAAAAGCATTTATAATCAAAGAAAACGAAAGTGACCTAAGCGCAGCACGCGACAATAACTTAGCAGCCTCAATGATCGACCGCTTAACGCTAAACGATGAGCGTATTGAAGCAATGGCAGAAGGCATTGAAGTAATCGTAAGCCTGGACGATCCTGTTGGTCAGCTACGTGATATAACAGAGCGTCCAAATGGCATTAAAATTCGTAAAATGCGCGTACCTCTTGGCGTTGTATGTATGATTTACGAAGCACGCCCAAATGTAACAGCAGATGCTGGCGCATTATGTTTTAAATCAGGTAATGGCGTAATTTTACGTGGCGGTAAAGAAGCACTTAAAAGTTCGCAAGCTATCGCAAGTGTAATGCACAGCGTACTTGAAAAGCATAACTTACCAGTATCACTTATTTCAGTGATTCCAGATCCAGATCGTGCACTATTAATGGAATTGATGCAGCAACGTGAAAGCATTGATTTAATAATTCCACGTGGCGGTGAAGGCTTAATTAACTTTGTTACTGAAAACAGTACGATCCCAGTAATTCAGCATTACAAAGGCGTTTGTCATCTATATGTAGATAAAGATGCAGACCTAGAAATTGCGCTTAACTTACTACTTAACGGTAAAACGCAACGTACGGGTGTTTGTAATGCACTTGAGGGCTTAGTAGTTCATCAAGATGTTGCAGATGAGTTTTTAAATCTGTGCGCAGTTGTATTACGCCAAGAAGGTGTAAAAATAAATGCTGACAGCTTTGCAGCTAAATACTTTGATAATGCAACTGTGTTAGCCGATAACGAATTTGGTGAAGAATATCTAGACCTAGAAATCGCTATTCGCGTTGTACCAAACTTTACGGCAGCGGTTGAACACATTGCACAGTTTGGATCAAACCACACTGAAGTAATTTGCACTAAAAACGCAGCCGCTGCAGAGTTATTCCAGCGTAGTGTTGATGCTTCTGTAGTTATGGTTAATACATCATCTCGCTTTTCTGATGGCTCACAGCTGGGTCTAGGCGCAGAGATTGGTATAGCAACTTCTAAGCTTCATGCATACGGCCCTATGGGACTTGAGTCACTGACTACTGAGAAGTACTTAGTGAATGGTGAAGGCCAAGTTCGCGAGTAACCGCTAAAGCTTAATTTCATTAAAAAGCCGAGTATGGAAATACTCGGCTTTTTTGTTTTTTCAGACTACTCTGTAATTAATTTAATTTTTCAAGCCAGTCGCTTGCAGGTTCAGGCCTGTGTAAATAATAGCCTTGAAGAATAACTTCTGGATATTCTTGCAATAAATCAAAGTGGGACTGGTTCTCTACACCTTCAGCAACTATCTCGAGTTCAAATAAACGGCCTAAGCTTACAATCATATCAATAATTAACTTATCGTTATTATCAGTTGGTGCTTCCAATACAAAAGAACGGTCAATTTTTAGTTCTTGTATGGGTAATTGTTTAAGATAAGTTAAACTCGAATATCCAGTACCAAAGTCATCAATTGATACCCTAATACCTAGCTTCTTGAGAAAGTGAACAGCCTCAATAGCCGCTTCCATGTGATTAAGCAATGTACCTTCAATTATCTCAATAGTGAGTTGCTGAGGATTAATGCTATGTTGCTTTATTTGTTGGCTAATAAAGCTTAAAAAACGCGCTTCATGAAAGTGCCTGCCACTTACATTAATTGATAGGTTTAACTCAGGGTGAGTTTTACTAAGTTGCGTTAATATTTCAAGTGCATTTGAAGTTACCCAGCAATCTAAGTCATAAATTATATCTGACTCTTCGGCTATAGATATAAACTCACCAGGGCTAATGAAGCCTTTTTGAGGATGCTCCCATCTTAATAAAACCTCAGCCCCTTTAAGGGTTTGGCTTCGGTCAAATTGGGATTGTAAATATAGGGATAACTCATTATTTGAGATTGCTTTACGTAAATCTTGCTCTATTTCAAAACGGCGTTTTGCTTGCTCGCCAAACGAAGTGTCAAAAAAGGTAACTCTATTACCGCCTTTTTCTTTTGCTTTGTAACAAGCCGCCTCACAGTTACGGATTGTTTCTATAGCACTTTCCCACTGATCTTCCCGAGGAAAAATATACGTGCCAATACTTACTGTTAAGCTAACGTCTTGTTCATCAACGACAAAGGGGTGGTTTACACTTATGATCAGTTCTTGGGCTTTATTTTCAGCCATAGCTTGGGCTCTGATCCTGCCAACGCCTTTTTCAACTGTACACAGTACTGCAAATTCATCACTGCCTAAGCGAGCAATAACATCTTTTTTATTCACCTTAGAATGAATTCGTTTAGTTAATTCTTTTAAAATGTTATCGCCAGCGAGTAGGCCTAATCCATCATTTATTGAGTGGAAGCTGTCTATGTCAATAATATAAATATAGGCATAACTATTTTCGGTACTACAAACCTGAAGTTGCTGCTCCAACTGCTTTAAAAAACCATTTCGGTTGGGCAAACCTGTAAGTTCATCATGCCATGTGAGGTAGTGAATTCTTTCTTGCGTTATCTTAACGCTAGAAATATCACTAAATACACCAATATAGTGCACGTTGGTATCTTGCTCGCCTCTTACCATACTAAGAGTTAATAACTCAGGATAAAGCTCGCCATTTTTTCGTCTGGTTACTAGCTCTCCACTCCAATATCCTGCTTGGTTTGCATGATGCCATACTTGATCAAAGCTAATACTAGGGTGGTTATTTTGTTTAATATCGTGCAACTGCATTTGCAGGGAGTCAGATTCAGAGTAACCTGTAATCCGGCAAAATGAAGGGTTTACGGCAATAATTTTTCCGTTACTGTCGGTAATAACAACGCCATCAGCGGTTCCCGTTAGGGCTTGATAAAATAATTTTTGTTTTGATGAGAGCTCTTTTAATTCTTCTTCTCGCTGGCTTAGCTCTTGTATTAGTGATTCTATTTCAAGTAGCTTGTCGTGCAGGTCAAAGTTTTTTTCTATAAGCCTATCTAGCATGCCTTGAGCGGTAATATGAGTGCGAATACGTGCTCTAACGAGCGCTAGTTTGTAAGGCTTGTGTATGTAGTCGATTGCGCCCATAGCAAAGCCTTTTTCTTCAGACTCTTCTTCTGTAAGCGCAGTTACAAATATGACGGGGATGCCTTTGGTATTTTGTTTCGCTTTGAGTATATTGCATACTTCGTAGCCGTCCATGCCAGGCATCATTATGTCTAATAAAATCAAGTCAGGCCGAGTTGACTCAATAAATATCAAAGCCTGCTCACCACTAGTAGAAATACGTACATCGTAGTCAGTTAAAAGTCCTTCTACTAATACGTGTAAATTACTAGGTTCGTCATCAACAATAAGAATTAAAGGTTTATGTTTTTTCTCTGTGGTTAATCCATTACTGTTTGCGAGGTAATTTGAATGCACTATCTGTCCTTCTCTGCGTTCTTTACAATATTAAATCTAGTTCAGGTTAGTGGTTATGCCTAATTTTTATTATCGTTTCTATACTTATCAATAAGCTCAATTACTAACGCGTAGTTAAAATGATCAATTGCTTCTTTGAGCTTAAATAGAGAGTGGCCTCTATCATATTGATTCATTTCTAGCTGTCTAACCAAACTGCTAGGTACGGGGCGAGCCGTTAATGCTAATGAGTATATATTATCAATAACCGAGTCTTCGTTTTCTAGTTCATGTTGCTGTATATGTTCTTTTTTAAAGCTATCAGCTATCAAAAATTGTTTTACAGCAAAAAGTGTAAGTATTAATTGCTCATTAAAATGAGATAAATTAATACTTTTCTTATCTATTAAGCTTTTCTCAACACTTTGCGCGCTTTGTTGCAGTAGCTCAAAGCCTAATGTGCCGGCCAAGCCTTTGAGTGTATGTACTAGTCGAATTAAGCTTTCTAACTCTTCATTTTTGATTAATATATCAGCTTTAATCGAAAAGTCATTGTAATCGTTGACAAACTGAGTAAATAATTTAGCTAACAATTCGTCATTGTTTTCTAGGTTTTCTTTTGCTAAAGGCAGGTTTATAGTGCTCAGAGATTCGCTACTTTGCAGATGCTTTTCAATACTTTCGTAAAGCGCATCAAAAATAATCGGTTTTACTAAAAAGTCATCCATACCCGCTCTAAACGCTGCTTTTTTATCATTAGGATCTGCGGCTGCCGTAATGGCAATTATGGGAGTTTTGTAGCCTCGCTCTCTTAATATGCTTGTTGCTTCAAGCCCATCCATAACTGGCATTTGAACATCCATAAAAATAATATCGATGTCATTTATCTCTACTTTATCTAATGCATCATGTCCATTGTCAGCAATGATCACGGTCATATCTAATCTTGCTAAAAGGGCGGAGGCTATTTCTTGGTTAATTCTATTATCATCAACAACTAATGCATTAAAACCCGAGAATTTAGGGTGAGGCTTTAATTGCTTTTCTTTAAAATTATTTGGTGAAAGCTTTCTTAAAATTTCAACTTCACTATTTTTATTACCAATAATTATAATGTCTATATTTTCATTTTTTGCAATTGGCTCAGGAGACTCTTCATCGGTAATTAATAAAATCAGTGTCAATTTTTCATTAACGTTTTTATTTTGAGCGTACAGTTGTTGTAAAATAAAGTTATCGTTGAGCTCTTTTTTTTCTATCGACATTATTACAATACTAAATGGGCTACTAGGCTGAGACATTTTTGCAATGGCCCTTAATGGTTCTTGTGTTGTTTCTGTCGTTATATTTATATCACTTAGTAAGTCCATTAATTTTTTAATTTGCTCATTATCGGGGCTAATTAATAAGGCGTGTTTTTTAAGCTTTTGTTGCTCAGATAAAGTAAAGGGTAAAGTAAAGAAAAACTCGCTACCTTGATTAATCGTGCTCCTTACTTGTATATCTCCGCCCAGCAATTTAGTTAATTGTTTGCTTATAGTGAGTCCTAAACCGGTCCCACCATACTTTCTTGTTGTGCTTGAATCACCTTGTGAGAAAGACTGAAATATAATTTTTGATTGCTCTTCGGTCATCCCAATACCCGTGTCTTTTATACTAAAGCGTAGGTTTATTGTTTTTTCGTGTTGAGATGTCGCTTCTATAATTAATGATATTTCACCATGCTCTGTAAACTTAATTGCGTTACCTACACAATTATTTATTATTTGGCTTAAGTGCATTGGGTCGCCAATAAGTTCAAGTCCTGCATCAACGTGTAAAGTAAAGTTTAATAACAAACCTTTTTGCTTGGCATTTGTTGAGAATAAATTTTGAACGTTAGAAACAATAGTATGTAAGGTAAAAGGGATTTGCTCTAACTGAACTTTTTCCGATTCTAGCTTAGAAAAATCCAGAATATTGTTTAAAATCTGCAATAAATTTTGAGCACTTGAAAAAGCTTTATCTGCGTAGTGTTTTTGCCTTGAGGGAAGCTCGCTGCTTTGTAAAAGTTGCAACATACCTAATATGCCATTCATTGGGGTGCGAAGTTCATGACTCATATTGGCTACAAAATCTATTTTTGTTTTATTGGCTTTATCGGTTTGCTCCATGGCACTCGTCAGGTCGGCATTCATTGCTTCCATTTGGGAATTTAATACGCGGGTTTCATTGAGTAGCTCTTTGGTTTGCTTATTTTTTAAATATAAAGCGTTAGCTGCTTTTATTACCGATGCTATTTCAGTTTGATTTTGGCTGTTATTTGAAATAGTTACTGGCTTTTCGCTATTCATATCTTTAAGTAATAAAGTGAGCTGAGTAATTGGTTTTATAACCGATCTAAAAATAAAATAGCTTAAAAATAAAATGATTAACATAATTAAAACGGCAAATATATTTGCCTGTTCTGTATTTTTTGTTAAGTGGCTACTTAGTAGCTCTTCTGTTTTGATTAGTTTATTTTTTTCTATGTTTTTAATTTCATTAGTTAAATACAGCAATTCGTTTTCTATGCCTGTAAGCACTACATTCACAGAAAAAGTGTAGCTACGGGTGAGTAATACAAGTTGGTTATAAGCTTGTTTTAAGCTTGTTGTTTTATTGGAGAGGGATTCATTTATTACAGAGGTGCTCGTTAGTTTTTTATGTAAGTGATTTAAGTTTTGTTTTACATTTTGTGCTTCATCAAAATTAGGTTTATAGAGGTAGCTTATAATTGCATGTTTTAAATTACTTATTGTGAGTAAAACATCGTTAAAAATAACTTTATTATCATTGTTTGAAGACCCTTCTAAATCACTAATTGTTACCTGCAGATCATCAATAGGCTGTTTGAACTGAGTAGTGTAAAGGCGTTCGCGTTTTTGTCTGTTTACGACAACTTGGCCAAATGTATCTTGGTAATTATTTAAATACTCGCCAAGGCGTATTAGTGAGTTTTGATACTCAGGGGTCTGGTTTTGAGTGTTTGTTTTTAGCTGCTCGAGATCTAGATTTGCCTTATTTAAGTAAAAATTAAATTTGGTAATCGTATTTTCATTTGCATTGTCAATAAATGAAACTGCATGCCCTTGCAGGGAAATAATATCGTTTTCTAAGTGATTCACAGCTTCACTTTGAATAAGCGCGTTATGCTGCGACTTTTGCAAGTTAAGTAAGGACGTTTGCGAATAGTTAAACAAATAGCTTTGTAAAAGAAGTAATCCAATCAGCGAACACAAAGCTAATATTATTTTTGATTTAATTGAATTTATTATCATTATCGGCTAATCAACTCATACCATTTTTGCAGGCTGTAGTCATAGGTTGGCATAACTGTATTCCATACTGCTACATTGCTAAAGCGTTTATGGTAACTACCACCATTACGTTGCGCACCAGCTTTAATAGCTACGTCGCCATTTGTATTTAATAAATCTATGTTTGTTGCTTTTCCACCGTACCAGTAATCCCATTCGGCCGGCGATAAGAGTAGTTTAGAGCGCTGCGGGTTACTAATGTAATAACCTTGGCGAGCAATAAATGCACCAGGCCAGCCTGAAAGCCACCAATTCATATAATCGTAAGCTGCATCTTTTACGCTACTTTGTGTTTGTGACGATAAACACATAACACCATGCCAGCCTCGGTAGCCTTCTTTTGGCGCGGCAAATCGTACATTAATATTTTGGCTGTTTAATGCAGACACGGCAGGCGAAAACATACTTTCTATATGGGCTCGTTTACTTTTCATAAATTCAATCGACTCAGGAACCGAGTTCCAATAGCCACTAAAGTGACCTTGGCGTTTAAAGTCGAGTAATATACTAAACAATCTATCAAGTTCTGGGCGAGTCATCACACCTATATTTTTAAATTTTATAAGCCCTTTACTTTGCGCTGCTAGGGCTAGGTCAAATAATCCAATGGTAGGCGCATTTACGATAGCTACTTTACCTCTGTTCTCGTCATCAAGCAGCCAACTCCAGCTTTCGGTTTCGTATGCTATACCGGGCTTAATAAAATCGGTGTTGTAACCAAAAGAGTCAACATTATGCACATAAGGTAAAAAGCTAATATGATCGCTTTCTTGTGCGCTTAATGTGCCATCGGGTTGAACATTTAATAATTTATAGGGAGCATCACCTGCACCAATACTTGCAGTTTCGGTTAATTTTCCCGTTTTAGTAAGTGGATTTATCTCGTTAAAGTAGGTGAGTCGTTTTTTTTCTATTGGCTGTATAGAACCTGCATCCCAAAGCACATTAATGCTGTTTGACCATTGTTCGTATAAATCAAAGGAGCTAGGGTCCATTGATGCCTTTTGCAAAACGGCAGCGCTGCCTGCGGGAGTAAATTCTATATTAATACCCAAGTCACTCATCGCTTGTTTGCGGATAGCCTCTTGGAGTGTTACATGCGTACCTAGCACTCTTAATGTGACTTTTTTTCGGGCAAAAACATAAGGCGCATGTGTTATTGCACCAGCTGTTAAACCTATAGCAGCTAGCTTTTTTAGCGTCGAACGCTTAGGGTTGTCCATGTTAAGCCTAAAGTACTAATGTGTGACATTATGTATAGCTAAGAACTTGTAAAGACACAAGTTGAATGGATAAATTTAAAATTATATAGAATGAGAAATTAAAATAGTAGGGTATCAAAAAATAATAAAACAATGGAAAAATAGAAGAGTAGAGCGAATTTGAAAAGGAGTAGGAAAGTGGTGGAGCTAAGCAGGATCGAACTGCTGACCTCCTGCGTGCAAGGCAGGCGCTCTCCCAGCTGAGCTATAGCCCCACATTCCTAAATTACATATAATGTAACTGCTTGACTGCTGAGTTCCAAGCGGGACGAACTTTAAGTTTTTTTATAAATTTGGTCAAGTATTTTTTCGTAAATTTTCACTGTTTACGTCAATTTTTGTTAGACTCGGCTTAATTCAAAACTAAAACGATAAAAAAACAATGAAAAAATGTGTTCTAGCGCTTATGGTTTTACTCGCTGGCTGTGCCTCAAATGATGAGCCGCCTTTTGAAATAAATAATAAACAGTTTCACGAAAAGCAAGATGAGCAAGGCAATAAGCTTTTTGCTTATGTTGTTTCGGTAAAAGCTAAGCATCGTGAAAACTTTAACCTTGACCGTGGTCCTAACAAGAGACCAAGCCGTGGTGAGGTTAAGCAGTATATTGAACAAGAGCATTTTGAAGAATCGAGCATTCTAAAGTTACAGCTAGAAGACCAAGCAGTTGAATTATTGAACCAAGAGCTAAAAGAGCGTAAATATTGCGATAACAAACATGAAGTTAATGATGTTTTATGGCGAGATTTGAGCGTACAACTAAGAGGGCGTTGTTTGTAATATGTTTGCTGATAAAACGAAGTTAGCAGAGCTTTTAGCGGACCTAGATATTACTTACGATGCAATAGAACATCCGCCGCTACATACTAGCTTAGCGGCTGATGAGTTTATGATTGAGCGCCCAGGTACTCGTCTTAAAAACCTATTTTTACGCGATAACGAAGGCAAGCGACACTTTTTAGTTATTACAGCGCACAATAAGCAACTCGATTTAAAGGCACTATCAAAGCAACAAGGGCTTTCGCGTTTAGGGTTTGCATCGAGTGAACGCTTAGCAACGTATTTAAAAGTGGCTCCTGGGTGTGTATCTATGTTGGCTCTTTTAAATGATAAGCAAAACGAAGTGAGCTTATGGGTCGATCAAGATATTTGGGGTGGTGGTTTGTTTCATTGTCATCCGTTTGAAAACACCCAAACATGGTTGCTTAGTAAAGCTGATTTAGAAACATTTTTTAATCACACAAAGCATCAACCGCGCGTTGTATTTTTACCCTCAAAATAAGCCCACATAATTAACGATAAACCGCATAAGCAAACCGCAAGCAGCGTAAACATAAACGCTGTTTGCCCATGATGTTGGTATACCACACCGGGTAATAACGACCCCAATGCACCACCACTGTAATAAAACGATACATATCCGCCATTGGTTACACTTGGTGGGGCTTTACTTATTTTATTAACGAGTGGCGCTGCGGTTGAGTGAATCACAAACATAGCACCACAAAACAAAGTAAATGCGATTAAAAATAAGCTAAGCTGGTGGCTCATTAATAAAATAATACTCACACTATAAAAACCAAATACCGCAGTTAATAAATGCCAAGGTGAAGGGACTTTTTTAAGCAACCAAGGTGCAGCAATAGAGGCGAGGGCACCAACTAAATAACCACTGTAAACTAAACCTATGTCACGAGTATTGGTAATTAAAAACGTGTTTTGTAATATAAACGGTAAGTAATTAAGTAATGCAGCAAAACAAAAAAACATGCAAAAGACGGCACCGTACACTTTAAGGATAGCGCCTTCTTTAAGTTGTTTAATGTAATCCAGAGGGGAGAGCTGCGACGGTGTAGCTGGGTTTGTAAAGCGAGAATGTTTGATTGTTAAAGCTAAGCAAATAAGCATAAAAGCAATTACGTAATAAAAGCTCTGCCAATTCCATAAGTCGCTAAACAAAGCTGCGAGCACACGACCAAAGTAACCACCAACTATACTGCTACCAATATATAGGGTCATCTTTTTTTGAAGTGTATCAGCGCTATAACTCATACCTATATAGCTAGTCATTGCTGTTAAAGCTGCGGGGAGCGTTAGACCTTGTAAAAATCTGACTAATAATAAAAGCTCAAAGCTAGGTACATAAATAAAAAGTAAGCAGCTAAGGCCTAAAAGCACCATTGCAATACGTAATATAAGTAATGGATTTATTTTTGCTAAAAATAAACCATAAACGAGCGGGGCAATGGCTAAGGGCAGCATAGTTGCAGTCATTAAGCTGCCAGCTCCCGCAGGTGCTACATTAAATTCGCTCGCAAAAAGGCTAAGTAGGGGTTGCGGTGCATAAAGCACAAAAAATATAAATACCGAGCAAACGAGTAGATGAGGTAAACGCATTATATGGCTTGTGCATTTGCTGATTGGTTGCGTGGCATTGTATTAAAAATTGTTTTTAATTGATAATTAAAACCATGCTCTTTGCGCCATATCATGGTTTGTTTTAACTAGTTTGCTAGATTAATGTCGATAGCGCTGTTATTTGAACTCGTTGGTGATTAAAATAGCGATAATATTAGTTTTTAGTGGAACAAAGCCATGGGTTCATTACAAGACCAATTGCTTCAAGCAGGATTAACAACATCGCATAATGCTAAAGTTGCTAAATCAGAAAAGCGTAAGCAACAAAAAAAGCAAAAGAAAGGGGCTACTAGCAACCCAAGTGATCTGCAAAAGCATATTCAACAAACCAAGCTAGAGCAGCAAAAAAAAGCTGAAGAGCTTAACCAAACACGCCAAGTAAGCTTAAAGCAGCGCGAGCAAGAAGCGCGTGTTAAACAAATTTTAGAGCACCACAACCAAGACGCTATTCGTGGTGAGCGCACATTTAATTTTACTTATCAAAATAAAGTAAAAAATATCGACGTAAACGAGAAAACGCAAAAAGCGTTATCGGGCGGTCGTTTAGCTATTTGTGTACTAGAAGGGCAATTTTACGTATTAGACGACGAACCAGCACGCAAAGTGGCTGAAGTTGACGAAAAGTATATTGTTTTTCATGTAGAGCCAGAAAACAAACCAAAAGATGAAGATGACCCGTACGCAGACTTTGAAGTACCAGATGATATAGTGTGGTAATAGTCCATTAAGGGTAAGCTCATTTTTATTTGCTAAAGTATATAAAAGTGAGACAGAAACGAGTTAGCGGTTTTTGGTTAAGTTGATCGTCTAGCGTCGTTTCGTACGTATGCTTTTTATTTGATTGTTTACTACAATCAATAGAACAGTTTTTCTAACCGTCAAAAAAGAAGAGTAAATACAATGAGCAAGATGAAAACACTACTATTAGGCGCGGGTATTACTTTAGCCGCAAGCTTCTCGTTTAATGCAGCTGCTGCCGATGGCGCTGCACTTTATACCGCTAAAAATTGTCAAACTTGTCATGGCGCTGAAGGTAAAGCACCAATTATGGGTATGTACCCTAAACTAAACGGTCAAAACAAAGACTACTTAGTAGCGCAAATGAAAGACATCAAATCAGGTGCACGTAATAACGGTATGACCATGGCTATGAAAGCAATGGTTGCAACGGTAACTGATGAAGAGTTTGAAGCAATTGCAGATTACCTAGCTAACGTAAAATAATTTACGCAGCTATACCATTTTAATGCAATTGGTATTTTAGTTTTATAAACAGCCACACAATAGTGTGGCTGTTTTGTTTGGTGTTTGCTATAAAATAGAGACTGCTTTAGACTTCTAAACATCTGTTCGTACAGGTTAATAATGTACGTTTTTAAAAGGCTTATTATGTTTGATTTACCCCAACTCGATTTAAAAAATAAAGTATCGGCACAAGAGTGGCAACTGCGTATTGATTTAGCCGCGTGTTATAGACTGGTAGAGCACTTTCGTTGGGGGGATTTAATCTATACGCATTTATCAGCACGTTTGCCTGGCACCGATCATTACTTAGTGAATGCCTTTGGTTTAACCTTTGATGAAGTAACTGCGTCTAATTTAGTAAAGGTCGACTTAGACGGTAACATTATTGACGATACGCCATTTAGTATTAATCCAGCTGGTTTTACTATTCACAGTGCGATTCATGAGGTACGCGAAGACGCTCATTGTGTTATTCACCTTCATACTAAAGAAACAATCGCTGTCGCTACACAAAAAAATGGTTTATTACCGCTTAGCCAATATTCAATGTTTTCATTACCATCGCTTTCTTATCATGGCTACGAAGGGCTTGCAGTTAACGACGACGAGCGAAAAGTGCTGCAAGATGATTTGGGCAGCACTAACCATATGTTATTGGTAAATCATGGTGGCTTAACAGTAGGCCCAACGGTAGGCGATGCGTTTATGCGCTTTTATGATTTACAGCGAGCGTGTGAAATTCAATTAGCACTACAATCAAGCTCGCAAGAGGTGATTGAAGTACCGCAACCTATAATCGACAATATTTATAATCAAGCAAACGTAGTACACAGTGGCAGCACTGGCGGGCAACTTGCGTGGCCTGCGATGTTACGTAAAGCGTATCGACTTGACTCTAGTTTTGCAAAATAACCCATAGCGGTTAATAAGGAATTTTAATGAAAGTAAATCGCGTTGAAGTATTTGATATTCACTGTCCTGATAGACCTTCTTGGACACCTGTGTTTGTACGTATTCATACTGACGAAGGTATTAGTGGTGTTGGCGAAGCGGGCCTTGCATACGATTTAGGTCACAGTGCTGCAGCGGCTATGATTAAGGAAATGGCCGATGCCTTTTTAATCGGCCACGACCCGTTTCAAACAGAAAAACTATGGTCTCGTATGTTACGTGAGAGCTTTTGGGGCTTAGGTGGCGGACCTGTTGTTTATGCTGCAATGAGCGCAATTGATACCGCACTTTGGGATATTAAAGGTAAAGCGCTTGGTTTACCTGTATACCAGTTATTAGGCGGTAAGGTTAACGACAAACTACGCACTTACGCTTCGCAATTACAGTTTGACTGGGATAGCGAATTTAAAGCGCTAGTACAACCGCAAGAATACGCAGAAGCTGCTTTAAAAGCGATAGCTGAAGGTTACGACGCAGTAAAAGTAGATCCAATTCAGTACGATAAAGACGGCAATACTTATTATGACCGTACAAAAATAATCTCACGTACTGAAATGAAGTTATACCGTGCACGTATGCAAGCTATTCGCGAAGCGGTAGGTGACGAAGTAGATATTATTTTTGAATGCCACAGCTTACCTGGTGTGACAACAGCTATTCAGTTGGGTGAAATTGCAGAAGAATTTGACTGCATGTATTTTGAAGAGCCAGTTAACTATTTAAACCATTCATTACATGCAAAAGTAGCAGATAAAGTTAATGTGCCAATTGCTGGTGGTGAGCGTTTGTATAATCGCTGGGGTGTGCGCCCGTATTTAGAAGATCAAAGTATTGATGTACTACAGCCAGATATTGGTTTATGTGGTGGTTTTACCGAAACCAAAAAAGTGTGTGATTACGCTGATATTTTTGATGTGCGTATT
The DNA here is from genome assembly GCF_000238895.1 of Pseudoalteromonas sp. BSi20429. Lineage (NCBI taxonomy): Bacteria > Pseudomonadati > Pseudomonadota > Gammaproteobacteria > Alteromonadales > Pseudoalteromonadaceae > Pseudoalteromonas > Pseudoalteromonas sp. BSi20429. The sequence goes on from NZ_BADV01000094.1 coordinate 30,424, forward strand.
CAAGCTCACGTATGTGGCGGGCCTGTTGCAACAGCAGCATCACTGCACTTAGAAACGGCTATCCCTAACTTTTTGATTCATGAGCACCATACTTATGCGATTAAAAAGTGGAACCGCGAGTTATGTTTACAAGACCCACAACCTAAAAATGGTTTCTTTGAAGTATCAGAAGAGCCTGGGTTGGGTATTGAATTAAACGATGAGATTGTTATGCGTTCTCAACGCGTAGAAATAAAATAATAGCCTTTTAACCTAACTTTAGGTTATGCATTAAAAAGCCGGTAAGTGATTAGTCACTTACCGGCTTTTACTTTTTTGGGGGAGGTAAAGCTTGTTATAACTCGTTGACTTTACATTCCACGTCTTTAAGTTCAATAGTTGCTTTGCTATCGAGATGGCGTATGTAGCACTGATTACCTTTAATCATCAATTCAAACTGATCGGGTGTATTGCGACTTTGCGTGTCGATAATATTATTACCATCTACATTGCTAAGGGTTACTGTGCTGCTGGTAGTAAATACATCATCAGCTAATTGAGTCTCTTGCATATGTACAAGTGTTTTAATTGCTTTGCTAACGGCTGTTTTATTTGGCTTTGCCAGTAGGGCATGTTGCAGCTTAGGTGTCGGGTCTGGGTTTTGAGATATGCAGCCATTGAGAAGAAGCGCTGAAAATACAACGATTAGTAAAAAGTACATTTTCATAAATTGGCCGTATTATCATAAAAAGAGAGTTTAATATAACTAGTTTTACTTACACTTGGTAGTAGTGCTTAGCGTTTGTATAGCTAAGGTCATGCCATGTCTTATCGTTTGAGCATAACGCCTTATGGCAGTGCCATAGATTGTTGTAGCTTGTATTTATTTGGCACACAGGGAAGTTGCTAGCAAACATAATACGCTGCTGGCCAAAGTGATTAAAAAGAAAACTAAAACACGCTGCTTGTTGCTCGCTGGTGAGTTGTAGTAATTCAAAACCAGAGAATTTAATTGCTATGTTGTCATGCTGAGCAAGTAACTCAACACCTTGTCGCCAATCATTTAAATTACTTGGCAACCCTGCATGATTAATTATAATTTGAAGCTGCGGTAGCTGCTTAGCGTAGTAAGCCACTCGTTTGGTTATTTCGCTATTTTCAATATCAAACTGAGCTTCAAAATGCAGTTGGGTATCTGATAATATTGTCAGGTTTTTAAAACTATTAGCATCTAATAAACGCTTTGCGTCAGTACCTTCGGTTATATCTCTAATGCCACACAAACTCAGATGAGTTAAAGCTTCCAACGAGTTTATAAACTGATTAGCCGATGAGTCAATTTGGTTGTAACTAATAGCCTTAAATGAAAGGTTTTTTAAATGCGAGCTTAGCCAGTTTAGCTCGTTAATAGGGGAGGTGTTATCAAACCCTGCTTCTATATGAACAAGCCCTACTAGCTCAAAGTCAGTACTTTTAACAAGTTGCTGTGCACTTACTGGCTGTTTTATTTTTTCTAAATTTGGCCACGCTGGTGGGTTAGCGCCTTGTAACCATGAGTATTGACCTTCTACTAAATTAAAAAAGTGTACGTGTGGGTCAATAATTTTTAGGCTCATTGCACATTACTCATTGGGCAGTGTAGCCACCGTCAATGCTTTGTAGGCTGCCAGTAATAAAGCTGGCATCGTCGCTTGCTAAAAAGCTCACAAGGGCGGCAACCTCGTCGGCTTGACCTAATCGGTTAAGCGGTTGAAGACTTGCTTCCTCGGCAACTATTTCAGCTTTGTTTGCGCCACTTTTTGCGCAGTACGCATCTATCGCGTTATGAAAAAGCGGGGTTTCTATTGTGCCAGGGCATACCGCATTTGCTCTAATATTAAAACCCGCGTAATCAAGCGCTGTTGTTTTGGCCATTGAGGCAAGGGCATGTTTTGTTAGGTTATACGCAAAAGAGTTTTGCTTACCTATAATTGCCTGATCGGAAGCGACTAATATAATAGCGCCGCCATTTTGCGCTTTCATGCTTGGCAATACGCTTTGTATTGCGGCATAAGCGCCTTTAACGTTAAGCGCAAAAAGTGCATCGAGAGTTTGCTCGTCGGTGCTTTCTATATTTGCGCTTAAGTGTTTTCCAGCATTAGAAACAAGTACATCAATACGTTTGCTTTGTTCACAGATAGCGTTGATACAGCTTTTTACCGCCGATACATCACTTACATCACACTGATGAAATATACCGATTTCGCTCAGCTCTATATCAAGGTTATGTACTTCATAGCCATTGTTTAGCAAACGCTTTACTACGGCTAAGCCAATACCTTTTGTACCACCTGTAACGACTGCAACTTTAGACATACTTACTTCCTTTATTGCTAACTAGTGAGAGTGACCACAGCCGCCTTCAGCGTGCACGTGTCCGTGAGAAACTTCTTCACTTGTTGCTTCACGTACTGATATAACTTCAACGTCAAACGTTAGCGTTTTACCAGCAAATGGGTGGTTTAAATCACAATCTGCGTTAAAACGACCAACCTTAACAATAGTAACCTGATGACGACCTTGGTTAGAGCTAACCATTGCTGTCATACCAGGTTTCCATACTTTAACATCGCCTTGTAGATGCTTAAGCGGAATACGCTGAATTAAGTCATCAACACGCTCGCCGTATGATTCACTTGGCTCTAGAGTTACACTAAATTTTTCGCCAGCTTCTTTGCCTTCAAGTGCTTTTTCTAAACCAGGAAGCATGCCTTCGCTGCCATGAATGTAAGTAAGTGGCGCTTCGTTTGTGCTACTTTCAATTTGCTCGCCCGCTTCGCTAAGGGTGTAATGAAATTCAACTGCTGAATTTTTGCTAATTTGCATGCTTGTCTCTTAAAATAATAACTATGTTAGGGCGCAATTTTACGCGAAATATACTTGTTTATAAACTTAACGTGGCTGATTTAGTGTTTTTTGTAAATTTAGCAGAAAATCTTTTTTTGTTGGGGCTGCTTTTTGCTTTTCAGCCTGTGGTATAAACAGTACTAATTGAGTACCAGGCTTTAAAATGCTCGATGCAGAGAGTTTGTTCCATTTTGCCAAGTCGCTATGGGGTACATCGTAAAGCTGACTTATACTCCAAAGGCTATCGCCCGACTTAACTTCGTAATCTATTTCAATGGTGGGAATCGCAATCTCTTGGTGTTCTAAATAAGGGCTAATTTTGTAATCAACTGTTAATGTGCTTGGCAGGGTTTTAGGTTGTCCAACTAATAACTTTTCTCCAACGCCTATTAAATTATTATTTTTGTTATTAAGTTGTTTTAAAGCTTTTACCGACATACTAAAACGTCTAGCAATACCGTAAAGCGTGTCGTCTTGTTTAACGATGTACTCTCCAGCAAAGTTTGATTTAAAAAACTGACTTTTTAATAAGGCCTCTTGCCCTATAGGCAGCAGTAAAGTATGCGGCCCGTTAGGTGAGCTTTGATTTTTTAAATATCCCTGATTAATCGCGTGTAACTGCTTTGAACCTATACCAGAGAGCTTAGCGATGACTGAAAAGTCGAACTGCTGGCCTATATTCATCTGTGTTGTAAATGGCTTATATGCAAGCTTTGGGCGTTTAATGCCCTTTTGTGGGTGCTTAACTAAATAGCTTAAAGCGAGTAACTTGGGTACGTAGTCGGCGGTTTCTTTTGGCAGACTGAGTGACCAGTAATCGGTGCTTTTACCGCGCTTTTTGTTTTTTTCGATTGCGCGTTTAACGCGGCCCTCACCACTGTTATAAGCAGCCAAAGCATGTAGCCAATTACCATCAAAGCGTTTATGTAAGTAGCTTAAGTAATCAAGCGCTGCATCGGTTGAAGCAAGTACGTCTTGGCGCCCGTCGTACCATTGGTCTGACTTAACTCCAAAGTGATGCGCTGTTGCGCCAACTAACTGCCAAACACCAACAGCTTGCTGTGATGAGGCTATCGTTGGTCTAAAATCGCTTTCTACAAATGGTAGTAAAGCGAGCTCCATAGGTAGTTGCTTTTGCTCAATTTTTTTTACGATATGATACAGGTAAGGCGCTGCGCGTTTACTCACAGTTTGTAAGTAGTTAGGTTGCTTTGCGTACCAGCTGATACGCTTTTTTAACGCGCGATTTTGATAAACCGTAAAGTGTAGATTGTTGGCTATATGCACCCACAGATCGGTGGTTCTTGGTGGGCGCTTTTTTACGATTGTTTTTTTGAATTGAAGTGACGTAACGTGCTCACTAACTTGGGGCGATTGAGCTACTTCTTCTTCAATATCATAAGTATAGTCAGGCTCAAAATGAGTAAATATTTGTGGAGCTTCTTGTGGTTCTTGCTCCGTTGATTGACAACCAAATAACAAAATACCCAAACAACATAAAACCAAACTGCGCATAGTGATCACTTTTGTAAATTCCTTTTATTATTTTAACACAATCCGTTGTGTTGAGTTATTCTGCGCTTTTTGCGCGATTTAGGCCAGCTTGTAAAAAGAAGTTACTCGATTTTATATTAAGCGCTTCTTGTTTATAAGGCTCAATAACTGATTCAGGAAACGATAGCATTAACTGCTCAATACTTTGATCTTTATTGTTTTTAACGTGCTCTATTATGGCTGTTAAAAATGATAGAGGCTGTTTCAGCTGCTCTTTTGTTAATGTGCCTCCGTGCCCAGGTAAAATAATAGTGAGCTTTTCGTCGTTAATATATTGCTTAAGCAACGCTTGCCAACTTTTAAGTTCACCGTGCCCAGGGTAAGGAAGCCAGTCAACGATATCGCCACCAATCAGCACACTGCCATTATTAGTAGTAATAGTTAAATCGCCGTTAGTATGGGCTTGTTGCGGCTCAAGCGTTACCTCAAAATCACCAAGGTCGATAACTTTACGACTATCAATTACTATTTCGGGTTTGCTGAGCTGATACTCCTGCCAGCGAAAAAGTCGTTTTTTTGCAAGCTCTAACTTATTTCGCCATTTAGCTTGCTCTTCTTTGGGCACATTCGCTAATCGTTGGTAGCTCAGCTCAATGCTCTTTTCATACGTGTCTAGTTTGTCGGTATATGCTGTTTGATAAAGGTTAAAATTTTTATTTACCTGCTGATGAACAATGAGCTTAGCATTAGGGTAAAAATTTTGCATAACCGCCATACCTAGCAAGTGATCGTCATGGTAGTGGGTAGCCACTAAATAGCATAAAGGTGTTTTAAGGCGTTTCTTTAAATCTTCAGCAAGTTGTTCAACTGCGGCAAAATTGGCGCTCGTATCAACAAGTAAGGCACATTTCTCGCCTTCAATTAACACTTGGTTAGAGTCGTAAAAGCGAAGCTTGTCTTGTTGCTTTAAAAACTGAATATGAGGGTTTATTGTATTCCAAGTGACGGCAGCATAGGAGCTAGGTACTATTGATAATAAAGTGCATGCTAATAGTAAGTGCTTACATGAAGAGGCTATGTTTGAAAGTTTTAACTTCATTTATTATCTCTACGCTGATGTTTAATTACTTTAATAATAAACAAAAAGCGCAGTATGCGCTTTTTATTTTTGGTGTTTGGGGTCATTTGCCAAATGCTGACTGAGTTTATCAATCATTTGGTCTTGATGCTGTTGCTCAACTGTAGCCTGTGTTTTTGCTTCTAGCAATTCGTGGCTTAAGTTTAATGCTGCCATTAGTAGGGCTTTTTGATCGTTTCTAACGGTTGAGCGTTGCTTCATTTGCTCAACTAAGTCATTTAGATTTTTAGCTGCTGCTATTAATGCATCTTCCTGCCCTTCAGGGCAAGCAAATTGCTGCTCTTTACCTAGCAACTCAACAGTGACCCGCTGGTTTTGCAGCTCAGACATTAGCTAGCCTGTTGTGCGCTTTGTAACTTATCAAGAAGACCAGATAAAGTAGTGCTGGCATCTTTTTGCTTTTCTTCATTTTCTAAAGCTTCAAGTTGTAGCAATTCGTTGTCATCGCTTAGTTTAGTGTTCTGTTCTTTTAAAGTAACAACATCTGTTTGTAATTGGTTATTACGTTCGATTAAAGAATCGATCAGTTGTTCGAGTTGTTGAAGAGTAGTGTTATTCATAAAGGCGCTCATATAACTGTAATTAATGTCATGCAAATGTAAAGCAAAGTGTGTTGATTTGCCAGCATTTACGGTGGTTTTAGCTGATTTTTCTTTTGCGTTAAGGGATAATTCAGCATATGGGCTTTTTCATTCAGAAATGGTTCACTTAAACACTCTCTTATCTTGGTGTAAGTTGCCAAAGCCTAGTGCTTATGGTTCACTTACGATATTAAATTGCGTATGGCGAAAATAAATAATGCTTAGTTACAGACACTCATTTCATGCGGGTAATCCTGCCGATGTACTTAAACACTTAGTACTGGCACAAGTGCTAAATTATCAAACAATTAAAGATAAACCGCTTGATTATATAGACACACATTCAGGTGCTGGCTTTTTTGAACTTGCAGCTGCCGATGCGCAAAAAACGCAAGAGTATCAAGATGGTATTGAAAAACTTTGGCATCATAAAAGTGAGCATGCTGAGCTTAATGAATACATTGAATTAATTAAGTCATTTAACGACACTGACGAACTTGCGTTTTATCCAGGTTCACCAAAAATTGCAGAGCACTACTTACGCCGCCAAGATAAGGGTTGGTTTTTTGAACTGCACCCGCGCGATTTATTATTACTTGAAGAAAACATGCAAGGTAAGCGATCTATTCGTGTACGTGGAGAGGATGGTTTTGCAGGTTTAGTTGGTTTGTTACCACCAGCATCTCGCAGAGCGTGTGTGTTAATTGATCCTCCATACGAAATTAAAGATGACTACGAAACGGTTGTAAAAACCTTAGTTAAAGCTCATCAGCGTTTTGCTACAGGTACTTACATGATTTGGTATCCGGTTGTAGATAGAGAGCGCATTGATAATATGGAGCAGGGCTTAATTGATTCAGGAATGCGCAACATTCAGTTATTTGAATTAGGCACTGAAGCGGATACTGACGTACACGGTATGACAGCATCGGGCATGATTGTAATTAATCCTCCATGGAAGCTAAAGCAAACAATGGATGCAATAATGCCTGAACTTGTTAGTTTGTTAAGTGAGCCAAGTGGTTTTTACAGAAGTGAACAACTCGTTGATGAGTAACTTTAAATAGCGCTTATAACGAATAATAAAATGCCCAGCTTTGCTGGGCATTTTATTTAAAATCAATACGAATGTGTTAGGTAATATTTATATAAGGGAGCTAAATATTAATTAAAATAAACCGCACTAAAAGTAGCAAGTGTATTACCGCGACTGTTTTTAAGTTTTAGTGATTCACCTGTTATTTCCCACTTTGAAGTTTTGCTAAGTACGTCAGACATAGCCGCTTCTTGGCTCATATTATCCGAGCACATCTTTTTTGTACTTGCTAGCTGACTAAGTGTAATTGTTTGCTGCTCGGTACTATAGCTTCCGCTAAAATTATTACAGCCTAAAAAGCCATTAACGCGGTGGTCTTTATTGAACTGAATGAATGGTTCTTTAGTTGTAACATTCACAGTTTGAGCATTTATTGTTATTGCTTTCCAGTAAGTATTTGTGAGTGTTACATCGGGTTTTTGAGTCGACACTTTTGAAAGCTCAATTTTATAGGGGGTAGTTAACTGTGATTCTGCAAACGGGTCATGATTTGTTGTACTTGTGTAAAGCACTTTGTCTTTATTTATAATTCTGGCGCTTAGGCTATAGCGATGTTTATCGCTAATTTTGCTGGCATCATAAATTAGCTCAACGGTAAATGGCGGGGCTTGGGTTACATCAATCACTTCTTGTGTGATTATATCGGCTTTTACATCCATTTTAGATACATTGGAAAGCGTAACTATTAATTGCGAGCCAGGGCGAAGCACACTGCGATCTTTGTAGCTAGCTTGGATAGTTAGGCTGGTTATTGCTTCTGCAATTTCTGTGTTTTCAGTCGATTTAGTTTGCTCACCGCAGCCAGTTACTGCAAAAGCGCTAAGCGCCAATAAGCCAATCCCTGCAACTGCCTTTTTACGCGAAGATACTGCTTGATGCTTTTCCATGTTGGTTATCCTTACTCAATATTATGTCCTTAGTGTATTACCTAGTTACTTAATCATTCCTTAACTTATTTTAAACATAAAAAAAGGCGCATTAGCGCCTTTAATAATTTAAAACAAACGATTATTTTTTAACAAACTTAGTTAAAATAACAATGCGCTGGCCGTCAACTCGCCCTTCAATATGTTCAGGGTTGCTGGTTAGGCCAATATTACGAACAGCTGTTCCACGTTTAGCGGTAAGGCTACTGCCTTTAACGTCTAAGTCTTTAATTAGGGTTACAGTATCGCCTGCTTGAAGTACTACACCGTTGCTATCTACATGCTTTAAATCGTCATCTTCGGCAAGTGCTTTTTTAGCCCAGGTTAGCGTGTCTTCTTCAAGGTAAATCATGTCTAGCGCATCTTGTGCCCAGCCATTATCAGGCGCTAAACGCGAAAGCATTCTGTAAGCTACAACTTGTACTGCAGGAGTTTGGCTCCACATGCTATCGTTTAAACAGTGCCAATGTGTAGGCGTTATTTCGCTGTTATTCTCGATTTGATCTTTACATGTTTGACACGTGTAAATACATTTATCTGAGTGGGTTTCAGTTACCGGTGGTACTTCATAAACAGATAAGTTCTCGGTGGCTGCACACAATTCACATTGATTATTACTACGTTCGATTAAGGCTTTTTCAATACTCATGGGGCTCTTTCTGATTCTGGTCGAGTTAACATTTGCTGCTATTATACTCCAAAACACGAGCTCTGCGCCATTAGTCCCTTAATTTTGTGTGGGTATATTACTCATATACTTATCTTCAATACTTTTTATATATCCTTGAGCATGAAGGTTTTTAATTGCTAGGTTTATTTGGGGCAATAATTCTTTATGTTTGCTTAATAAACGAATTCTTAAAAAACCATGGGAATGCTGTGCGCCAAAGGCAATGTTTATCTCTAATTGCTTTGCCCAATAGAGCGCAGTTAACTTACCTACTAGTGCAGCTTCTACACGGTTTCTTGAGAGAGCGGTCATAAGTTCTTTCTCGGATGGAAAGTCAACACGCTCAAAGGTGTTATCATTAAAGTAATAGTAACCTAGTACCGTTCCTATATTTTTGCCCTTTAAGCTATCAGCGCTTTGCCAGTTCCGGGCATTTTGAGGCAAGGTAACAATCATTTCTGTGGCATAAATAAGGGGCTCTGAAAAAACATAACGAGAGTCATTTCTCTCATCCTTTGGAAGCCATTCTAATGAAATAACATCAAAATCGATTATTTCATCTTGTAAATATTTGGTAATACGCTTTGTGGGTAGGTCGATATGAGAAGCTGCAATATTTGCATCATCGAGTGCTTTTTCAATAATTTCGGGTAATACACCAGGCTTTTCTGGATCATTTGTATAATATGGATAATGACTACCTGACGCGCTAACATTGTATTTGAGGGGAGTAGGGTTAATGCTGGCATAGCTAAAAGATACAAATAGTAGAGGGCTCAGTACTAATAACCGAATAAAGTTAGCCAAATCTCCACCTTTTATATTAATATTTTTATATTAGTGTTGTGTAATTTTAACATTTTTGCAATGACGACTATGTTTATCTTATGCGAGTTGCATTAAAGTACACATATTATTGGCTGTTTTGCCATCTCTTATTTATAGGTTTAGAGCCAAGTGAAATTAAATAACATACCTGATGAGGTACAAAAAATAACTCAGTTTGTCGCCCGGCAACCTATTTTTGATATAGATCAGAATGTTTTCTCATACGAACTACTCTATCGAGATTCAGCCAATAATGCGTTTCCTGTGGGCACTTCTGATGTGCATGCGACAAGCCGCCTGTTTTTTAATGCATTAATGTTGGTAGGTTTAGATAGACTTACCGCGCATCATTTAGCTTTTATAAACTTGTCATCAGAAACTATTCTCGATAACTTTCCCAAACTTTTATTGCCAGAAAATAGTGTTATTGAAATAGTAGAGCGCACGGGTAATATTCCTGCGGTTGCTGAGCGTGTGCAAGAACTTAAAAAAGAAGGGTATGTTTTTGCACTTGATGATTACGATGGCGATCCAAAATGGGAGCCACTATTAGCACATGTTGATTACATAAAAATTGAGATAGATGATCCGGTTATTAAAACCAATATGCGCATTAAAAAAATAAAACGCGCAAATCCACATGCAAAAATAATTGTTGAACGAATAGAGACGCATGAACAATTTAATATATTAAAATTGGCAGGCTGTGATTTATTTCAGGGGTTCTTTTTTTCTCGCCCAGAAATGATTACGTATAAAGGTGTAGAGCCTTCAAAGTTAACTGTTTTTGATCTATTGCGTTTTACAGCAAAACAAACACTTTGCTTTAAAGAAGTTCATCAACGAGTGGCCAGAGATGTAGCCATAACAGCCAGGGTTTTAAAGCTGGCTAACGCGCGTTCAGGCAAAGCAAATTTAGTTATTACTTCTATTTCACAAGCGGTTATTTATTTAGGTGAAGATACAATAAGGCAATTTGTTCGTGTATTAGCAATTAGTGAGTTGGGGGTCGAAAAACCAACTGAGTTAACTAAGCTTGCTTTAACTCGGGCACAATTTATGTCGCTTATTTTAGAGCAAAATAATAAAGAACTGACTGAGCAAGGCTATCTAGTGGGTTTGTTTTCTGTGCTTGATGCCATTTTAGATGGCGATTTAAAAGACATAGTTAAAGAGTTTACTTTAGATGCTGCAATATCTGATGCGTTACTACTTGAAAAAGGCACTTTAGGTGAGTGTTTATCGCTTATAAAAGAATTTGAATTAGATAATGTAGATGAAGCTATGGTCCATTTGGCCAACATAAACTCAGAGCTACACATTGGCGATATATTTAATTTTTTACTGGATGCTGTTTTATACAGTGACGATATTATTGAGGCAATAGCAGAATAAATATGCGTAATTGGTTGTCGGTTATAAGTGTAGTGGTTGCTCTTTGTTTATTGTTTCCTGGTATTACAAAACCAGTATTAACAATAGAGGGCAACATAGATAAATCAAAACTAGCGCAAGCGGGTATTGAAATGCTGGCTGAAGAGGGCGATGGTCGAACTCGCAGTATGCTAATGATGTTCTCGAACATGCTAGGGCTTGATAAGTTAGAAGGTGAGATTAGCGCCTATAACAAAACACAAAGTATTTTAGGCACAGTTAAAGAGCTTGCTAGCAATAATAATTTATTTGTAGCCGCTTTAGTGGGGTTGTTTTCTATTGTTATTCCAAGCTTGAAGCTGCTATTACAATTGCTTTATTGTTGCCTACCTTTGAATGGGTTTAAGCAAAAGCTCGGTCTGGTTATTTGTGCATTAAGTAAGTGGAGCATGGTTGATGTATTTGTTATTGCATTAATAGTGACTTACTTAGCAGGTAACGCCCATGGTAAAAGTGGTGAGCTACTTGTTATGAATGCACAATTTGGTGAAGGGTTTTGGTATTTTAGCGCATATTGTATATTTGCAATTATCGCGAGTAACTTAATTAAAACACCTGCTAAACCGCAGTCTACATAATTAAAGTATTTGTGGTTGCCGTTAGGTTACCTTACAATCATTTTAAAGTTTATTAAAAGGCATAATGTTGCAACGTTTTTACTCTAGTTTACTCATGATAACTTTACTGCTCACTTTTGTGGGTCAGGCAGTTGCGTCTGTAGCTATGGTATGCGAAATGCCACATATGCCAACTAAGACAGCAACGCATGCCCAAATGCCAATGACACAAAGTAGTGATGCAACAGCTGTCGTTAGCATGTCTGAAAATATGATGCAGATGGATTGTTGCGACGACGAAAGTACGCCACAAAATGACTGTAAATGCCCTATGAGTGGCTGCGCTGCTAACTCAATGCTTAATGTTGATACTTTATTTAGCGTTACTTTACTTGAATCTGAAAAAGTAAATGTACGTGTATTTACTACACAAATTAATATACCTCGTTCACTCTACCGCCCTCCTATGTCTGCTTAATAGCAGGATAGGTGTATGTAAAAATTGCGGTAACCCCGTTTATTGGTAACTCCTAAACACCTTTTTTGCTTCCTAATTTAAGATTTTCTTTTATTTTTAGATGGAGCAGGTAATGAACCACGCTGTAAGTATTAAAGTCGTATTATGTAGTGTTGTGTTATTTAGCACAGCTGTTAATGCGCAAAACAATCAAAATAACCTAAATACCGAAACACTAAAGCAAACTAGTAATGAGCAAACGCTTAGCTTAACGCAAGCGCTTAATTATGCGCTAACGCATGAGCCATGGCTAAAAGCGAGTGGCTACCAAGAAGATGCAGCAATAGCGCAAAGCATTGCCGCTGGCACCTTACCCGATCCTGTTTTAACGGTTGGCTTACTCAACTTACCTACTAACGGTTATGCGTTTGATCAAGAAGGGATGACGCAGCTTAAAGTTGATTTGAGCCAAAAGTTTAGCCGAGGGAATAGTTTAGCGCTTAGACAAAAAGCATTAGCACAGTCTGCTCAACAATACCCTTGGCAGCGCGCCGATCGCTTAGCACAAGTAAAAGCAATTGTGATTGAGTCGTGGTTAAACGCGTATCGTGCTCAGCGAAGTATTGCTTTAATTGAGCTAGATAAAGGGCTATTTACTCAACTTATTGACATTACCGAAGCAAGCTACGCAAGCACCTTAGGTAAAACACGTCAGCAAGATATTATTCGTGCGCAATTAGAACTCACCCGTCTTGAAGATAAGCTGGTTATGCTTGAGCAGCAATTTGAAAGTGCTAAAAACCGTTTAGCACAGTGGTTACCTATGAATATGCTTATGCAGCCTTTAAATACTGAGTTTACTAAAACCGCAGGGCTGGTTGATTTTGCGAGCCTTGAATTTGATGAGCTAATACAGTTGCTTATGACGCATCCCGCAATTATTGCGATAGATAAAACCGTAACGGCAAAGCAAACCGAAGTTGCACTCGCTAAGCAAAGCTACAAACCTCAGATGGGCGTTAATGTGGGCTATGGTTACCGAGATGATACCCCGATGGGTGAGTCGCGAGCTGATTTACTCTCTGTAGGGTTTAGTATTGATTTGCCATTGTTTACTGATAACAGACAAGATCAACAGGTTAAATCGGCTATTGCGAGTGCAGAAGCTACTAAAACACAAAAGCTGGTGGCGCTTCAAAAACTCAAAGGCATGTACTTTAAGGAGTTTAGCCAACTCGCTCGTTTGCAAAAACGCGATGCGCTTTATCAAAATACGTTATTACCGCAAATGTCAGAGCAATCTCAGGCAACACTTAATGCTTATACACGCGACGACGGGGATTTTTCTGACGTGATGCGCGCGCGCATTAGTGAACTTAACGCCAAAATTGATGCACTGAATATTCAAGTAGATCAACATATTATTACCGCCCGCCTTAATTATTATGCAAGTAGCTTAGACCCCCAAGTAATGAGCGAGCAAACTGGAGAATTACACAATGAATACTAATTTAAAGTTACTTGTTGCCGCCTTAGTTGGCGCAGGCGCCTTTGGGTTAATAGGCGGCTTAGTAATGCAATTTTTACCTAGCAACTCGGCAATGAATGAACAACAAAACACTGACAAACAGCCCTTATATTGGGTAGCCCCTATGGATAGTAATTACAGGCGTGACACGCCAGGGCTTTCTCCAATGGGAATGGATTTAGTCCCTGTGTATGAAAACGCTAGCAACGCTCAGGATGGACCTGGCGCTGTAACTATTTCGCCTGCAGTCGTTAATAACTTTGGCGTAAGAACCACCAAAGTAGAGCTTAAAACACTTCACAGCGATATAAATACTGTGGGTTATGTGCAATATAACCAAGACCAACTTATTCACATTCATCCGCGTGTAGAAGGCTGGATTGAAAGTTTATATGTTAAAGCACAAGGCGCAGAAGTTAAAGCCGGTGAGCCTTTATATACATTGTATTCACCACAATTGGTGAATGCACAGGAAGAGCTTTTATTGGCGGTTAATCGTAATAATACCGTGTTAATTCGCGCTGCAAAGGCGCGTTTAGAGTCGTTGAATGTGTCTGATGGATTTATCGAGCGCTTACAAAAAAATAAAAAGATAATGCAAAATATTACTTTTTACGCAAAGCAAAGTGGTGTGGTAGATGAGCTAACAGTACGAGAAGGCTTTTACGTTAAACCAGGCACATCAATGATGAGTATTGCCCAGCTTGATGAAATTTGGGTAGAGGCAGAAGTGTTCGAGCGCCAATCAGAACAAGTGAGCGTTGGTTTGCCCGTTACAATGACGCTTGATTACTTAAAAGGTCAAAAGTGGGAAGGTAAGGTTGATTACATTTACCCCGCGCTTGATGCTAAAAACCGAACTCTGCGTGTAAGGCTTAGGTTTGAAAATGTAGATCATCGGTTAAAACCAAATATGTTTGCACAAGTGAGCATTCACGCTAAAGCGAGTAAGGCGCAATTTACAGTCCCTAAAGAAGCGGTAATCCGCACGCAGCATCAAAACCGTGTGGTTATTGCATTAGGTGAGGGGCGTTTTAAATCGGTAGAAGTTGAAGTTGGGCAAATTAATAGTAATGAAGCGGTCATTTTGTCAGGTGTAATGACAGGTGACACGGTAGTTACTTCAGCGCAATTTTTAATAGACTCTGAATCGAGTAAAAGCTCCGACTTTAAACGAATGGAAATGCCTAGTTCTAGTATTAGCTCAGGTATGAGTTCGGATTCTGGTTCAGACTCAAATATGAACATGGATATGCAGCCACAAAACGCCACGGTTAACGGCACTATTAATGCCATAGATATACAAAATCGCATTATTAATATTAGCCGAGAAGCCATTGAAAAATGGAATCGAGAACCCGCCACAATGGACTTTGTATTAGCGCCAGATATTGATATTACTCAGTTTGAAAATGCCCAGTATATTAATTTTACTTTTAGCATTATTAACGATGAATTTGTAATTACTAAAGCGCAAAACGCAGAGCCGATTGATCATTCTACTATGCAACATAGTTCTCACTAGGAGCCATTATGATAACTGCCATTATTCGCTGGTCTGTTAGCAATCGCTTTTTTGTGTTGTTGCTTACATTAATTTTACTGGGTGGAGGATTGTTTGCGGTAAAAAATACTCCCGTGGATGCCTTGCCTGACTTATCTGATGTTCAGGTCATTATAAAAACCACTTACCCGGGGCAAGCGCCGCAAGTAGTGCAAGACCAAGTTACATTTCCGCTCACCACAGCAATGCTTTCTGTGCCGGGTGCACAAACTGTAAGGGGTTTTTCGTTTTTTGGAGACTCGTACGTTTACGTTATTTTTGACGAAAAAACCGATTTGTATTGGGCGCGTAGCCGAGTACAAGAATACCTAAGCCAAGTAGCGAGTAGATTACCCGATAGCGCTACGCCAGAGCTTGGCCCTGATGCAACAGGCGTAGGTTGGATTTACTTATACGCACTAATTGATAAAACAAATAAACACGATATTAGTCAGCTACGAAGCTTACAAGATTGGTTTTTAAAGTTTGAGCTACAAACTGTGCCCGGTGTATCTGAAGTGGCTGCTGTTGGTGGCATGGTTAAGCAATACCAAGTCAATGTAGAGCCCGATAAATTACGCGCATATGGTATTCCGCTTAGCCTCATTCAAACCGCTATTCAACAAGGCAACCAAGAGATGGGCGCCTCAGTAGTTGAAATGGCTGAAGCAGAATACATGGTAACAAGCACAGGCTACATTAAGAGTGTTGCCGACTTGGAAGCTATTCCGCTTGGTGTAAACGCCAACGGTACTGCGCTGCAATTACGTGATGTAGCCGATATTAGAGTCGGACCGCAAATGCGCCGTGGTATTGCAGAACTGAATGGTGAAGGCGAGGTAACCGGCGGCATTGTTATTATGCGCTATGGCGAAAATGCACAAAAAACCATTGAGCTCGTAAAAGCAAAATTAGAATCGCTTAAAAAGGGATTACCAGAGGGCGTTGAAATAGTCCCTGTGTACGATCGCTCCAACTTAATAAATAACGCGGTAGATAATTTAACAAGTAAGCTAATTGAAGAGCTTATTGTAGTTGCCTTAGTGTGTGTGGTGTTTTTGTTTCATGTGCGCTCATCGCTGGTGGCGATTATTACATTACCGCTTGGAATTTTAACTGCATTTATAATTATGTATTGGCAGGGGATTAACGCCAATATTATGTCTTTAGGAGGAATTGCAATAGCGATAGGCGCAATGACTGACGGTGCTATCGTCATGATTGAAAATATGCACAAACATATGGAAAAAACGCCCCTTACCAACGAAAATCGCTGGGAAGTTGTGGCTAAATCGGCGAGTGAAGTGGGTCCTGCATTATTTTTTAGTTTATTAATTATTACCGTCAGCTTTATGCCGGTATTTATTTTAGAAGCGCAAGAAGGACGTATGTTTGCGCCACTGGCTTACACTAAAACCTATGCTATGGCAGCGTCTGCTGGGCTTGCGATTACCTTAGTGCCGGTATTAATGGGTTACTTTATTAGAGGTAAAGTTATTTCGGAGCAAAAAAATCCAGTTAACCGATTACTCGTCGCAGCGTATCGTCCACTACTTAACTGGGTGCTTAAATTTCCAAAAATGACATTGGTACTCGCGGTGGTTGTTTCTGTTATTGGCTTTTACCCGGTAAATAAAATAGGCAGTGAATTTATTCCGCCACTTGATGAGGGCGATTTAATGTATATGCCCACAACGTATCCTGGTTTATCGGTAGGTAAAGCGCGCGAAATACTACAGCAAACCGACAAGTTAATTGCCACAGTACCCGAGGTTAAAACAGTATTTGGTAAAGTTGGGCGAGCAGAAACTGCAACAGATCCTGCGCCGCTTACAATGATAGAGACGTTTATTCAGTTAAAACCAAAAGACGAGTGGCGCGAGGGTATGACGCTTGAAAAACTTAAAAAAGAACTCGACGGTTTGGTTAAGTTTCCGGGGCTAACTAATGCGTGGGTGATGCCAATTAAAACACGTATTGATATGCTCGCAACCGGTATTAAGACTCCCGTGGGCATTAAAGTTGCGGGACCAAAGTTGAGTGAAATTCAAAAAATTGGTCAACAAATAGAAGTGCTTTTAAAAGATGTGCAAGGCACTGCATCGGTTTATTCAGAGCGAGTAGCCGGTGGACGTTATATAAAAGTAGATATAAATCGTGAAAAAGCCGCGCGTTATAGCTTAAACATTAGCGACGTACAGCAAGTTGTATCTACTGCAATAGGTGGTACAAACGTAACACAAACGGTAGAAGGGCAAGAGCGTTACCCTGTTAATTTACGTTATCCGCAAGCATACAGAGACTCGCCAGAAGAGTTAATGTTGTTACCTATTGTAACGCCTACAGGGCAGCGTATAGCACTTGGTGATGTAGCCGATGTATTTATTGAAGATGGACCGCCTGGTATAAAAAGCGAAAATGCACGTTTAAACGGTTGGAGTTTTATTGATATAGATGGCGTTGATATTGGTACTTACGTTGAGCACGCTCAGCAAGTGCTCGATAAAGACCTAATACTACCTGCTGGCTACTCAATTACGTGGGCTGGGCAGTATGAATACATGCAGCGCGCTAAAGACAAACTGACTTATGTATTACCTCTTACATTAGCGATTATTATTGTATTGCTTTACCTTAATTTTAGAAGCTTTGCTGAGGTCACTATTATTATGGCTACGTTGCCACTGGCAATGATTGGTGGCGTATGGCTGATGTATTTAGAGGGCTTTAACTTTTCAGTTGCAGTAGGTGTAGGCTTTATTGCCTTAGCCGGTGTTGCGGTAGAAATAGGGGTCATTATGTTGGTGTATTTAAACCAAGCCTATCAAGAAAAATGCCTCGAAGCAGAGCAAGCCGGAAAACCGCTTAGCTTAGTGCAATTACAGCAAGCCATTATTGAAGGTGCAGGGCTTCGAGTACGCCCGGTTATGATGACTGTCGCGACAATTATTATCGGTTTATTACCTGTACTTTATGGTACAGGCACCGGAAGCGAAGTAATGAGCCGAATAGCAGCGCCTATGGTTGGCGGTATGGGCAGTGCAATTGTACTCACCTTACTTGTTATTCCTGCTGTTTACTTGCTGTGGCGCAAACAAGGACTTAAATAATATAAAACAACAAGACGATAGAGCAATGCTGTTACTACCCGCGCATTGCTCTATAAAAATTACCTATAATTTGTAAGTTGTTCTATTAAATAGCGAGTTATTACTCATATTTAAATTAACCAACTGTTTTTAAATAGCTTTTTAATTGGCACGCTTTACGCAGTGTATTACCTATACAGTCAACTAAGTAAGGAATGCACATGCAAGTTAAAACAATTAAAGAGGTATACGATTGGACCGTTTTGTTTCATACGCAAATGGCGGCTAATTTCTATAGCGTAAAGGATTTACTCGATGAACATAATGCAATGCTGGTGGACTACTACCTAAATTACGAAAAAAAACTCGCCGAAGATTTAGTCGGGTTTAAAGCGATAACTGAAATAAATACGCTCGATACATACAGTTATGAATACTTTGCTAAAAATCCTGAGCTAATTACTTTTGAAGACATTAGTAAAGATCAGCAATTCGATGAAGAAGTCATTCAAGGCTATTTAGCACAGCAACATCAAAAAGTGATTGAGTTATATGAATACTTACTTGAACGCGCCGAAACCGAAAGTGGGCAAGAAAAGCTTCAACAAATACTAGAGCTTGAAAAGCAAGGTATAAAGCAAATGATGCAAAGCACTAATCGTCATATGGATATGTAGCTTTATAAAAGAGCGGGATTACTGAGTTTATCTCGCTCTTATTAGCTTTAAGGTGATTATTTAAAATAGCTGATGCTTGCATCGGCTTATTTTATGTCTGCTTTAAATAACCCGCAGAGCATTTTGATGGACTAAAATGGTATGCGTGTCAGTTGTATGGCACGCATAAATAGAGGTTAAACTTCTTCTGTATCTACAATTAAATCACTTGTAATTGATTCTAACGCTTCAATAACTTCGTCTTTATCCATACCATTTGGCAAAGTAACGGTAGCTACGGCACTGAAAATGGGCACTCCCCAATTAGGTGCACTTTGTTGTCTTGAATTTAAGTGAGTAATATTAGCGCCTTTATGGCGTATTACACTTGCCAATTCTTGAACAATACCAGGACGGTCGTTACCTGTTATGACTAGATTAATTTGCTCTAGTGTTGATGGTTCAATCTCTGTGTTTCCGGTTTCAATACGAACGTCTAACTTAGGTAACTTATTTAAAGCACTTTGTAATGATTGAAAATGCTCCTCAGCAACTTCAAGTTGAATAATACCTGCAAAATGACCTAATAAATGGCTTAAGTTACTGCTTAGCCAGTTACCATGATTCTGTAATACGACTGATGAGATGCTCTCTACTAAACCAGGGCGATCTTTCCCTAAAATAGTTATAACCAACTGCTTCATAAATAATTCTCTTTTTAAGCCCAAAGAAAGTAAATGCATAGGCATTAAGTATGTTGTCTAATTTAAATTGTGTGTTGTTGCACTTTTTATAAATCTTTGATTATAAATTAAAAAAATGAATATAGTTGTGTTGACTATACGCAGTATTAATAGTCATTATTATTTACTAAGTACTCTTTTAGTATTGACCTCGATAAATACTTTGTCCAATTATTTTATAATTTAGTTCACTTATAAATCACCTATTTGAAGCTAATTTAGACTTTTCCCTCGTTAGTTTTATTTAAAGCTGTTTTAGAGTGCTTATTATTACTGCTGTAACATTACTGTCATCTTGATGAAATATAATTTATGCAACGTTAAGATTTAAGGGTGTTTTGATGACTTCAAATCCGAATAAGCCGACTTTTAATACGGATCGAAGCCGTCTATTTAAAGATCGGTTTGCCAAGTTTGGCATAACCGCAGGTGGGATAATGGTATTGGTAGCACTGCTATTAATATTCTTTTACCTTCTTTATGTAGTACAGCCAATTTTTGAATCAGCAAAAGTAGAAAAACGCGATAGCTTTCATGTTGCTAATTCACAGCAAATAGCAGGCTTAGGTGTAGAAGAGCAAACTGAAGTTGCTTATTTACTAAGTCAGCAAGGTCAGGTTGATTTTTACAGTGTTGAGTCAGGTAGTTTTGGTAAAAAACTCAAAACACTTAATGCAGATTTACCAAGTGATGCAACAAGCTTTGCAACAAGCGCGCCTTTTCAAGGGCATTATGCGTTTGGTTTAGAAGATGGCACCGTAATGGTTGTTGCACCTAAATTTTTAGTTACCTTTCCAAACAACGAGCGTAAATTAACACCTCGCTTAGGTTTTCCTCTAGGGGAAATGGCTTTAGAAGTAGATGAACAAGGTGCAGCTATTAAACGCTTTGCATTTAGTCACTATGAAGACAAAACAGCGGTTGTAGCTCTTACAGAAGACAAGCGTGTATTATTTAGCAGCTTTATTGCTGAAGAGAATATGTTTACCGGTGAAGTAGAGTGGGTTGTTGAGCGTACAGAACTTGATGTTAATGGGCGTGTAGACGAGTTATTAATGTCGCCAGATACAACACGTACTTTTGTACGTTCTGCTAATCAAGTGTATGTATACGATACGCGTGACCCAAGTGATGTAGAGCAAATTCAGTTGCTTTCGGCTAACGAAGAAAATGCAAATATTGTATCTGCACAACTGCTAGCGGGCGCAAATTCACTCATGCTTGCTAATGATAACGGTGAGGTTTCGCAGTGGTTTGAAGTAAACACTGACACAGGCCGTGAATATCAAAAGATTCGCTCATTTGAAACAACTAAGCAAAGTAAATTAAATGTATTTACTGAGTTTTACCGTCGTACTTTTTTTACTACCGGCAATAATGGTGAGCTAGGTGTGTACTACACAACCAGCGAAGCAAAACTTTGGCAGGGGAAAGTAAGTGAAGGCGCAATAGAAAACTTTGCAATTGCACCACGTTCAAATGCTGCGTTAATTTTAGCGGATAATAAGCTAACAGTATTAGACATTCATAACGAGCACCCAGAAGTTACTTGGTCAGCACTTTGGCAAGAAGTGTGGTACGAAGGTTACCCAGAGCCAGGTTATATTTGGCAGTCAACATCAGCCAGTGACGACTTTGAATCTAAGTTTTCACTTGTGCCAATTTCGTTCGGTACATTAAAAGCAGCACTTTATGCGATGTTGTTTGCTGTACCAATCGCGCTTTCGGCGGCTATTTACACGGCATACTTTATGTCGAGCAAATTACGTAAAGTGGTTAAGCCTACCGTTGAAATAATGGAAGCATTACCAACCGTTATTTTAGGTTTTTTAGCGGGTCTTTGGTTAGCCCCATTAATAGAAGAGCACTTACCTGCCATTGTTGGGTTACTCATATTATTACCTTTAGGTATGTTAGCGACAGGTTTAGCCTGGACTAAATTACCAACAAAAATACGCCATAGAATTCCTGATGGTTCGCATTCAATCATCCTTATTCCGGTCGTTTTACTTATTGGTTGGTTTTCGTTTGCTATGAGCGAATTTGTTGAACTTTGGATGTTTGACGGCAATGTACGTCAGTACTTAACAAATGAGCTGGGTATGACATTCGATCAACGTAACTCGCTTGTTGTAGGTATTGCGATGGGCTTTGCGGTTATTCCTACTATATTCTCAATTGCAGAAGACGCGGTATTTAGTGTTCCAAAGCATTTATCAAATGGCTCATTAGCATTAGGTGCAACGCAGTGGCAAACACTAATACGTGTTGTATTACTAACAGCAAGCCCAGGTATTTTCTCTGCGGTAATGATGGGACTTGGCCGAGCAGTTGGCGAAACCATGATTGTACTTATGGCAACCGGTAATACACCGATTATGGATTGGAGCATTTTCCAAGGTATGCGTACGCTTGCAGCAAATATTGCAGTTGAAATGCCAGAGTCAGAAGTAGGTAGTTCGCACTATAGAATATTATTCTTAGCAGCCTTTGTATTATTCATATTCACATTCATTTTTAACACAGTCGCTGAGTTTGTTCGCCAGCAACTGCGTGAAAAATACAGCTCAATGTAAGCGGAGAGACATGACATGGTAAAGCAGTGGTTTAAGTCTGGTTCTCCTTGGATTTGGATGACCGGTGGTGCAGTGAGCATCAGTTTGATTTCAGTTTTAGGCTTATTGGCAATGATAGCCTGGAAAGGGTTAAGCTTTTTCTGGCCTTCAGAAGTTGTACAGTTTGAACTTGAAGGGTCGATTGCAAAGCAAACCGTTATTGGCGAAGTTTACGACCGTGAATTAGTACCAAAAACGCGTTTAGCCGCGACAGGTATTGATGTTAGCGGGTTTGAAAAAGAAGAAATAGAGCGCTTACTTATTAAAACAGGTAACCGCGAATATGTAGATTTAGATTTTCGTTGGATATTAGAAACCGACATAACAAATAAAACAGCACCAGCGGCGCTTGCAGTATTTGAGCGTAGTAAAAACGGTAACTTTTATGGTTATGTGCAAAACGTTATTAAAGACGGTCAACCGGTTAATGGCGATAAAATAGAAGCGCTACATGAGCTTGTTGAGCGTGCAGTTGATTTAAATGACGAAGCACTTGATTTGCAAAATGGCGACATTGGGCATATTAACTACGCACTTGAACGCTTACGTTTAAAAGAAAAAGGCTACTTACTTGATAACGCTCTCACTGATGAGCGTGTTGCTGAGCTTGCTCAAGCACGTGCTGAATTACGTGCAGAGTATGGTGTACTTGAAAAAGATTTATTTGCACTACGCAAACAAGCCAAACGTGACCACGTCACTGTAAAAGATATGCGCGGTGAAGTTGTTACAATTCCTATGTATCAAGTACTTGATGTTTGGTTTCCAAACGATATGGGCTTTTTTGCAAAGCTAGGCCACTACTTTGTGCAACTAGGTAAGTTTGTATCCGATGATCCACGTGAAGCAAATACAGAAGGCGGTGTTTTCCCTGCTATATTTGGTACTGTATTTATGGTTATGCTGATGGCTGTAATTGTGACGCCGTTTGGCGTTGTTGCTGCAATTTACTTACACGAGTACGCCGCAAAAAATGCAATCACTAAAATGATTCGTATCGCAGTGATTAACTTGGCCGGTGTTCCTTCAATTGTATACGGTGTATTTGGCCTCGGCTTTTTTGTATACATGTTAGGTGGTAGCTTAGACCAATTATTTTATCCAGAATCGTCGCCAACGCCAGTATTTGGTACGCCAGGTGTAATGTGGTCTGCATTAACGCTCGCCATACTAACGCTGCCAGTTGTTATTGTATCAACTGAAGAAGGTCTATCTCGTATTCCAAGTACCGTACGTGATGGTTCACTAGCGCTTGGCGCAACAAAAGTTGAAACGTTATGGCGCATAATTATTCCAATGGCAAGCCCTGCAATTATGACAGGTTTAATACTGGCAGTTGCACGTGCTGCAGGTGAAGTTGCACCGTTAATGCTAGTAGGCGTTGTAAAAATGGCCCCTACATTACCACTTGATGGCAACTTCCCGTATTTTCACTTAGATAGAAAGTTCATGCACTTAGGCTTTCATATATACGATGTTGGCTTCCAAAGCCCTAATGTTGAAGCGGCACGCCCGCTGGTATACGCAACGGCCTTTTTATTAGTGTCGGTGATTATTACCCTAAACATAACGGCCATTGGTATACGTAACCATTTACGTGAAAAGTACAGATCGCTTGAACACTAATTAGTAAAGATTTTATAGGTAACAAAAATGATTACAGTCGCTCCAAAAGTAAACCAAGCTAATATAGGCCAGAAGTTAGACCTAGAAAATTTAACGGATGACCAAAAAGCGCTAGAGATTAAAGATCTCGATCTTTACTACGGTGATAAGCAAGCGCTTAATAAAGTAAATATGAATATTCCAAAAGGCCAAGTAACTGCGTTTATTGGACCATCGGGCTGTGGTAAATCAACTCTATTACGTTGTATTAACCGCATGAACGATTTGGTTGATATTTGTCGTATTGAAGGTGAAATATTACTTCACGGTCAAAATATTTACGATAAGAGCGTAGATGTAGCAGCACTTCGTCGTAATGTAGGTATGGTGTTTCAGCGTCCTAACCCATTTCCTAAATCAATTTATGAAAATGTGGTTTATGGCCTACGCTTACAAGGCATTAAAGAGAAGCGTAAGTTAGATGAAGTGGTAGAGCAATCACTTCGTGGTGCTGCTTTATGGGATGAAGTAAAAGATAGATTACACGATAGCGCGTTTGGCTTATCGGGTGGTCAGCAACAGCGTTTAGTTATTGCTCGCTCAATTGCAATTGAGCCAGAAGTTCTTTTATTAGATGAACCTACATCAGCACTTGACCCTATTTCTACTTTGGTAATAGAAGAGCTAATAAACGATTTAAAAAACCAATTTACCGTTGTTATTGTTACACATAACATGCAACAAGCAGCACGTGTATCTGATCAAACAGCCTTTATGTATATGGGCGAATTGATTGAGTACTCAGACACAAATACCTTATTTACTACACCAACGAAGAAAAAGACCGAAGATTATATTACCGGTCGTTACGGTTAATTAGCCCGTTGTAGCGTGTTGTGCAAGATTAAGAGAGAAGGTAACTATGGAACATAATATTAATAAACATATTTCTGGGCGTTTTAACCAAGAACTAGAAAATGTACGTAATCATGTATTAAGTATGGGTGGCTTAGTTGAGCAGCAGTTAAATAGTGCGCTTGATGCGGTGAGTCGTAACGATGCAGAGCTTGCTCAAAAGGTACGTCAGAACGATTATAAAGTGAATGCAATGGAAGTAAGCATTGATGAAGAATGTACGCGTATTATTGCTCGTCGTCAGCCTGCAGCAAGTGACCTGCGTTTAGTGATTGCAATTGCTAAAACAATCGCCGATTTAGAACGTATTGGCGATGAAGCTGAGCGAATTGCTAAAGTTGCACTAGACTCATTTACCAAAGATCAGCAAGATTTATTAGTAAATATTGAAAATATGGGCCGCCAGGTTTTAAAAATGCTACACGACGTACTAGATGCATTTGCGCGTATGGATGTGCAACGTGCATTTCAAGTACATAAAGAAGATGCAAAGGTTGACCGCGAATATGAAGCCATTACACGTCAAATAATGACTTACATGATGGAAGATCCACGCTCAATACCTAAAATCATGGACTTAGTCTGGTCTGTTCGCTCATTAGAGCGTATTGGTGATCGCTGTCAGAACATTGCTGAATACATTATTTATTTTGTTAATGGCAAAGATATTCGCCATACATCTCAAGAAGATATAGAAAAATCACTATGATTTTTTACCCATCATGCTTTTCTATTAAAGCGGCTTAGTGTCGCTTTGTGTATTGCAAGCTTTAGTGAAGTAATAAAAAGCGTTCACAATCTTGGTTAATACTGTAAAATTCATGCTGCAAAGCATATCAATTTGATTAAAGGGTCAGTTATGCCTACAAACGCGTTTTTAGGAGTATTTGCAAAATCTCCTATCAAACCAATGGAAGAACACATCAAGAAGGTTCATCAAGCAAGTAAAGCTTTGATACCTTTTTTTAATCACGTATTTAAAGAAGAGTGGGTACAAGCAGAAGAGCTTCGCATCACTATTCGCAATTTAGAACGTGAAGCTGATGATATGAAAAGAGATATACGTTTACAATTACCGCGTGGTTTATTCATGCCGGTAGAGCGTACAGATCTTCTCGAACTAGTAACTCAACAAGATAAAATTGCCAATAAAGCAAAAGATATTGCAGGGCGAGTGATTGGTCGTGAAATGACCATTCCAAAAGTTATGCAAGCTGATTTCTTAGCTTACTTAACCCGTTGTGTAGATGCGACTAAACAAGCATCTAAAGCAATTAACGAATTAGAAGAATTGCTAGAAACGGGTTTTAAAGGTCGAGAAGTCACCTTAGTAGAAAAAATGTTAGTTGAATTGGATGCCATAGAACAAGACACGGACGAAATGCAGATAAAAGTACGCCGCCAGCTACGTGATGTAGAGGGTGAGTTAAATCCAATTGATGTTATGTTTTTATACAAAATCATTGAATGGGTTGGCGAGCTTGCAGATATTGCAGAGCGCGTAGGATCACGTCTTGAGCTGATGTTAGCTCGTTAATTTAAAATCAGTTCAAACACGAAAGATTAAGGTTTTACAATGGATATCATTGCATCTTACGGCACGGTATTAATTTTAATTGCCGCAGCAGTCGGCTTTTTTATGGCTTATGGTATTGGCGCGAACGACGTAGCGAACGCCATGGGCACATCTGTAGGTTCAAAAGCGCTAACAATCAAACAAGCTATTTTTATAGCGATGATTTTTGAATTTGCAGGCGCTTACTTAGCAGGTGGTGAGGTTACATCAACAATTCGTAAAGGAATTATCGATGCCGCACCATTTGCAGACATTCCTGAACTTATGGTTCTGGGTATGATTTCGTCTTTATTTGCAGCGGGTGCTTGGTTATTAATGGCCTCGTTCTTGGGTTGGCCAGTATCAACGACTCACTCAATCATTGGTGCAATCATTGGTTTTGCGTTAGTTGCTGTTGGTACTGAGGCGATTCAATGGGATAAAGTAGGTGGTATTGTTGGTAGTTGGATTATAACGCCCGCCATATCAGGCTTTATTGCATACTTAATATTTATGAGTGCACAAAAACTTATTTTTAATACAGATGCACCACTAAAAAATGCTAAACGCTATGTACCACTTTATATGGGTTTAGCAGGTTTTATAATGGCCTTGGTTACAATTAAAAAAGGCTTAAAGCATGTTGGTGTTGATTTAGGTGCAGCCGAAGGGTACGCCTTAGCAATAGCTGTAGCAGTTGTCGTTGCTATAATTGGTAAAATTGCTATTTCTCGTTTAAATATCGATCCAAAAGCAGATAAACAAATGCAATTCAACAATGTTGAAAAAGTGTTTGCTGTTCTTATGGTATTAACAGCATGTTGTATGGCCTTTGCACATGGTTCTAACGATGTTGCTAATGCAATCGGTCCACTAGCTGCTGTTGTAAATATTGTTGAAAACAATGGTGAAATTGCTAAAAAAGCGGCTATTGCTTGGTGGATTCTACCTCTAGGTGGTTTTGGTATTGTTGCGGGTCTTGCTATTTTGGGCAAAAAAGTAATTAAAACGATTGGTGAAGGCATTACACATTTAACGCCTAGTCGTGGTTTTGCTGCTGAACTAGCCGCTGCTTCTACCGTTGTTATTGCATCAGGTACTGGTATGCCAATCTCTACTACTCAAACCTTAGTAGGTGCGGTATTAGGTGTAGGTATGGCACGTGGAATTGGTGCACTTAACATGGGTGTTATCAGAAACATTGTAGTTTCTTGGGTAATTACATTGCCAGTTGGCGCTGCCCTTGCTATTGTTATTTTCTACGTACTAAGAACCGCATTTGGGGTTTAACAAAAAAGTACTCAAAGACTTTTAGCTTGAAAAGATCTCAATGCCCTAGGTGTTGGGGTCTTTTTATTTGTGGAAAGAAAAAATGACCAATCTTCCAAGTATCAAACAGCTACAGTATTTATTAGCTGTTCATCAACATCAGCACTTTGGCAGAGCTGCCAGTGCCTGTTTTATTGGGCAATCTACTTTAAGCAGTGCTATTCAAAATCTTGAAGAAACGTTGGGTTGCCAGCTTATTGAACGCGAAAATCGCAGCCTTATGTTTACCAGTATTGGTGAAGAGGTTGTTGAGCGCTCTCGTAAAATAATTAACGATACAATTAGTTTAAAAGAGCTCACTAAAAGCTTTTTAACACCACTGAGTGGTAAATTAACGGTGGGTGTTATACCTACAATTGCTAGCTTTATAGCGGCTCCTCTGTATCACTTTTGTAAAGAAACCTTTTGTGATTTAGAGCTGGTATTAATAGAAGATACGAGTGATAAGCTACTGGATAAACTTGAGCATGGGCATATTGATTTAGCGCTACTTGCACTGCCATACGAAACCGATAAATTTCATACACAAGTATTGGCAAAAGATCAGTTTAGTTTAGTGCACCATAAGGACTACAGCGCTGCAAAGGGCGTAGTCGACTTTAATCTATTACCAGAGGCTAGCGTATTCTTACTCGAGCGTGAGCACTGTATGACAGGCCATGCGCTTAGTGCATGTCATTTAAACCGTGCTAGTTGTATTAACCCATTTGAAGCAGCAAGCTTGCATACATTATTGAGTATGGTTGAGCATCAGCTCGGGGTGACTTTTTTACCACAAATGGCGATTAACGCCGGAATTTTAGATAATAAAAATATGGTGGCGACACCATCACAAAGCGATGCATATAGAGATATTGGCATATTGTGGCGTAAAACTACGGGGCGGATCCGCGACTTTAAGTTATTTAGTCAACAGCTTGAGATATTTTTAAAGCGCCAATGTAGTTTAGATTTTTCTAAATAAGAATAGGAAATGAATTAAAGCAGCCTATAAAGGCTGCTTTTGATTTTGAAGATGGCTTTCAAAAGGCTCAAGTTCGGGTAAAAATAGTAAATAAATCCATACCACCAAGTTAAAGTAAGGCACGCAACCTAATACAGTAAAAACCTTAACTGGGTAGCCTTTAATATTTGCGTAACGATAGCACTGATACGCGATTGCAAAATGTATAATCAGTAATAACATAACTAGCTGTGTCATACCTTTCTCCTTAAAAGCTTAAATAGCTTTGAAACCCACTATAAATATCAGTACTACGTCGCCAAAAGGTAATGTCATGTTTTTAAAGTGAAATACATCAAAAGGCACGACATTTTTTATTTGATACTGAAAGTATAGGCAAGAAAGGTAATATTGGTAGTAACAAATTGTTTAATTTTGTTTATTTTGGGCTAGCTTGTTGTTGGTAAAACGTTTTATTTTTTGAAATTTTTTCAAGTTCATCTTTTACTTTTTCAACAGGTACTGGGCGTGCAATAAAGTAGCCTTGTCCATAATCAACACCTATCTCTTTTAGTGCAAAAAATATCTCTTCGTTTTCAACGTACTCAGCTACAGAGCGCTTATCGAGAGACCGACTAATATCATTTATTGCTTTTACTAACGCTAAGTCTATAGGGTCATTAAGCATGTCGCTTACAAATGAGCCATCAATTTTTACATGTTGTGCTGGAAGCTGCTTTAAATAGTTAAATGTACTAAAGCCAGTTCCAAAATCGTCAATAGAAAAATGACAGCCTAAGCTATTAAGCTTCTCAATCATTTTACGAGTCGCTTTTAAGTTGTTAATACTTGCTGATTCAGTTATTTCAAAAATTATCCGCGAAGGGGGCACGTTATACTTTTCAAGGTTTGATTCAATTAATGGCAATAAGCGTTCATCTAAGAATGATTGTGCTGACAAATTAATAGCAACTTGGTTTAACTCTGGGTGCTTAGACACACAAGCAACGGCATTACGTATAACGCATTGATCCATCAAAAATGTGTCGTTAAGCATCTCTAAAGAGGGAATGAATTGATTTGGGTACACAAGTTCACCTTTGAGTTTTAAGCGTAAGAGCGCTTCAAAATAAGCAACTTTGCACTCTTTAAAATCCCAAATAGGTTGGTAATGCAGTTCAATATTATCTTGCTGCAGTGCTTGTCGAATTTCGTGACCCCATTCAAGCCCAGTTTGAAGCGTATTGTTTTGAGCGTCCTCTTTTGAGTAGCAATGTACTAAGTTACGCCCTAAATTTTTGGCAATATACAAAGCAATATCGGCTTGTTTTAAACACTCATTAGGGTCGTTATTTTGTGTAGTAATTTGAGTTAAACCGATAGAGCAGCTAATTGTGTATATCTGATCTTCTGATTTAAAAGCATGTTTTTCTATTGCGCTGCACACACCTTCAGCAATAAGGTGTGCATCCAGTAAATTCATATCGGTAAGTATGACTGCAAACTCATCGCCGCCTATTCGGCACACCAAATGGTCTTCGCCAATATTTGCTTTAAATAATTGCGCCACTTCTTTTAATACTATGTCACCTTGGTGGTGACCTTTGCTGTCGTTTATTATTTTAAAGTGATCGAGGTCAATATAAATAACAGCATGCTCTATGCCATCATACGTGTATTTATCTTGGCATATTTTATTAAGCTGTTGATCAAAGTAATAACGGTTATGTAAACCAGTTAATGGGTCATGGTGTGCTAAATGACGTAGTTGAATTTCTGCTTGTTTACGTTCGTGTATGTTGTCGATAGTGGCGGTTATGGTCGCGTTATTACGACTATTTTTGATTAGCTGTAATCTGCATTCGACCCAAATTAAATTGCCATTTTTATGGGTGAGCTTTACTTCTATTTGTTGCTGTTGCTCGCCACCATGTAAAATGTCATTAATAGTATAATTTAGTCTTCCTTTATCTTCGTTATTACAATAAGCGCTTAATGGGGTTTGTAGTGATGATTTAACACCAAAACCGCTCAATGCCTCCCATGCAGGGTTAATAAAACGAATATGCCCTTGCTGATCAAGCTCTAAAACAACCGTATTCAAATGCAATAAAATACGCTGATGAGCCGAAAATAACTCTTTGTAACGCACTTCGCTCACGCTTAGTTGCTCTACTTTGTAAGCAAACTCAGCATAACTCACCATAAAATCTTCACGTCGTGCGGCGTGGTCACACACTTTATTTAAAAATGAAGGGTCGTATGGGGCTCTAATAAAATCGGTAACACCAGACAGCAAAAGCTGCTCAGCGTAATCAGCATCATCACTTTCTATAATCGTAACAATAGCTTGTTTAGAATTGTGCTGTAGGATTTCTTCAACGAGTACACTCGAGCTCTCTGCACTTGATGTAGTGGCATCGAGTAGCACAATTGAAAACTGCTGTTGATTGTAAGCGTTTAGTGCTGCTTTGGCTGAGGTAACGTGAGTAATAGCAAAGTTTAACTTTAACTGATCACTAATTTTGTCGGCCGTATTTTGAAGCGGCTCTAATAGCAATAAATTTAGTCGGCTACTTTTTTCTAGGTGCGTAGATAAAACATTCGCAAGCACTTGAGGAAGCATGTCTTTATGTTCAAACGGCAGTACAGCATCTATTCCGTAGCTTCTGGCTGTTGTTTCGGCAATACGCTCACAGTAAATTGGCGGAATAAGTAAAATTGGGGTGTTTTTTGGTGTTTTTAATAATCCTGAGCGGATCATCCTCGAAAAGCGCCAGCCGTCAATTTTCCCAACATTAATGCCCGTTATTATAATATCAACAGGGTGTTGTTTTAAAAGCTTTAAAGCTTGTTGGCTGTCTTGGGCATCAATAAAGGTAAATACATTTAAGCTATCTAAAGTGCCCTTAATCGCGCGACGTTCAGCACTACTTGCGTTTAATATTAGCAATTTAAGCTGGTTTGGCACGTGTTGAACACCCCTAATGTAACTTATAATAATTCAGCCGAACAAGAATAGTGACATTTAACCATAAGAACAAGAAAATTTAATGAGAAACACGCAAACAAGATATTATAAGTTTGGCTGATTTCTTGAGCTTAATATCCGATACATATACACTTGGCGCGATTTTAAATGATGTGGATTACTAATTATGCGCGTGGCTGACTTTAGCTTTGACTTACCTGATGAATTAATAGCTCGTTTTCCTAAAGCGGACAGAACTAGCAGCCGTTTACTTACTTTAGATGGCCCAAGCGGAACTCTAGAACATAAAGTGTTTAGCGACATACTTGATTTAGTAAACGAAGGCGATTTGTTAGTCTTTAACAATACACGCGTAATTCCAGCACGTATGTTTGGTCAAAAAGCCTCTGGCGGCAAAGTTGAAGTGCTTGTAGAGCGAGTGCTAGATGAACATCGCGTACTTGCGCACGTACGCGCGAGCAAGTCGCTTAAGGTTGGTAACGAAGTTATTCTTGAAGGCAAAGCCAAGGCAATAATGGTTGCACGCCACGATACATTATTTGAGCTTGAGTTTGATCATAGCCAAAACGTGCTAGATATACTTAATGATATTGGTCATATGCCACTGCCTCCTTATATTGACCGACCTGATACCGAAGCTGATCGCGAGCGTTACCAAACTGTTTATGGAGAAAAGCCAGGTGCAGTTGCTGCGCCAACAGCGGGCTTACATTTTGACGATAAGTTAATGACGGCACTAAAAGATAAAGGTGTAAACATGGCTTTTGTTACTTTGCACGTTGGCGCCGGTACTTTTCAGCCAGTACGAGTGGATAGTGTTGATGAGCATGTAATGCATTCCGAGTACATTGAAGTACCCGATGATGTAGTTGCTGCCGTTGCACAAACCAAAGCAAGTGGCGGGCGCGTAATTGCGGTTGGCACAACATCAGTACGCTCATTAGAGTCGGCAGCTAAAGTTCACGGCGGCAAATTAGATACGTATTTTGGTGATACCGATATATTTATTTTTCCGGGTTACCAATTTAATGTTGTTGACGCCATGGTCACTAATTTTCACTTACCAGAATCAACGCTTATAATGCTAGTCAGCGCTTTTAGCGGACAAGACAATATTATGGGTGCATACAATACTGCAATAGAGCAGCAGTACCGATTTTTTAGTTACGGTGATGCGATGTTTTTAACACGCAAGTAACCGTTTATTATTTAATACTCAGTAAAAAACACTAAAAACCCCAGCAACGAAGCTGGGGTTTTTGTTTAGCATAATAAGCAAAACTGAATTTATCGCAGCTAATAGTATTAATGAGGCAAAAAGGGTAGAATCGAGCGGTTAAATTATAGCTTGTTGGACTGTTTTTCTGACATTGAGGATGATATGAAATTTGAATTAGATTGTACTGACGGAAAAGCGCGCCGCGGCCGCTTAATTTTTGACCGTGGTGTAATAGAAACACCTGCATTTATGCCTGTTGGTACTTACGGTACTGTAAAAGGTATGACGCCAGATGAAGTAAAAGCCACTGGTGCGCAAATATGTTTAGGTAATACCTTTCATTTAATGCTTCGTCCAGGTACTGAAATCATTAAGCAACATGGTGATTTACACGACTTTATGAATTGGGATTTCCCAATTTTAACTGACTCAGGCGGCTTTCAAGTCTTTAGCTTAGGCGCAATGCGTAAAATCACTGAAGAAGGCGTGTTGTTTCAATCTCCAGTAAATGGTGATGAAATTATGATGTCGCCTGAAAAGTCGATGGAAGTACAGCGCGACTTAGGCTCAGACATCGTTATGATTTTTGACGAATGTACGCCATATCCAGCAACTGAAAAAGAAGCTAAAGATTCTATGGAGTTATCTCTTCGTTGGGCTAAGCGCTCAAAAGAAGGGCATGGCGACAATCCATCTGCTTTGTTTGGTATTATTCAAGGTGGTATGTACCCAGAATTACGTGCACAATCGCAAGCAGGCTTAGAAGAAATTGGCTTTGATGGCTATGCATTAGGTGGTCTATCAGTAGGCGAGCCTAAAAACGAAATGATGAATATTCTTGATCATTGTGCGTTTAAAATGCCAGAAGATAAACCACGCTACCTTATGGGTGTAGGCAAGCCAGAGGATTTAGTTGAGTCTGTTCGCCGTGGTATTGATATGTTTGACTGTGTTATGCCAACACGTAATGCGCGTAACGGCCATTTATTCATTACCACGGGTGTAGTTAAAATACGTAACGCAGTACATAAAACAGACACAGGGCCACTTGACCCTGAGTGTGATTGCCATACGTGTGGAAACTATTCACGAGCTTATTTGCATCACCTTGATAAATGTAACGAAATTTTAGGTGCGCGACTAAACACAATTCATAACTTACGTTACTATCAACGTGTTATGGAAGGTTTACGTAATGCAATTAGCGAAGGTAAATTAGAAGAATTTGTACAAGATTTTTATGCTCGCCGAGGCCAAGACGTGCCAGAGCTAGTAG
The DNA here is from genome assembly GCF_000238895.1 of Pseudoalteromonas sp. BSi20429. Lineage (NCBI taxonomy): Bacteria > Pseudomonadati > Pseudomonadota > Gammaproteobacteria > Alteromonadales > Pseudoalteromonadaceae > Pseudoalteromonas > Pseudoalteromonas sp. BSi20429. The sequence goes on from NZ_BADV01000094.1 coordinate 64,478, forward strand.
ATATAAAAAATTAAACTTTAAAATTAAAGAGGAAGTATCATGAGTTTATTTATTTCAAATGCACACGCAGCAGCTGGTCAACCTGCGGCAAGCGGTGGTTGGGAAATGCTAATAATGTTAGCTATTTTCGGTTTGGTTTTTTACTTTTTAATCTACCGCCCGCAAGCTAAGCGCGTTAAAGAGCACAAAAGCTTAATGAGTATGATGGCTAAAGGCGATGAAGTACTTACCCAAGGCGGTTTAGTGGGTAAAATTGTGAAGATTTCTGAAGAGAAAGATTTCATCGTTATCTCTTTAAACGAGCAAGCAGAAGTAACAGTACAAAAATCTGCAGTATCTGCAGTATTGCCAAAAGGCACAATGAAGTCGCTATAAAAATAATAAGGACGACCCCGTGTTAAACAAGTTTCCAGTTTGGAAGTATTTACTTGTTTTAGCTGTGGTAGCCATTGGCCTTTTATATGCCTCTCCAAACTTGTATGGTCGCGATCCGGCTATACAAGTTTCAGGTGCTAAAGGCGCTGATGTCGATCTCAGTGTTGTAGACAAAGTAAACGCAATCCTTGAAAAAAATAATGTAACCGCTAAATCGACAATACTTGAAGATGGGCAAATTTTAGTTCGTTTAAAAAATGTTGAAGAACAGCTTAAAGCGCATGACTTACTGCGTGATTCGCTGAGCGACGATTACATTTCTGCTATTAATATGGCACCTGCTCAACCAGCTTGGTTAAAAGCGGTTGGTGGTAACCCTATGAAGCTAGGTCTTGATTTAAGTGGTGGCGTACATTTCACCATGGAAATCGACATGGCAACAGCGGTTGATAACCAGCTTGAGCAAATGGAACAAGATTTTCGTAGCGACCTGCGCGAAGAAAAACTACGTTACCGTAGTGTTCGCCGCGTAGCAGGCTCTGATCGTATGCGTGTAGAAATGCGTACTGAAGAAGACAAAAATGCAGCAGAGAGCTTCTTAGAAACTCGCTACCCGCTGAATGTCTACATTGATGACAGCAGTAACGATAAAGCATTTTTTGCGACAATGAGTGAACAAAAACTCAAAGAAATTCGTGACTACGCTATCAAGCAAAATGAAACGATTATTCGTAACCGTATCAACCAAATTGGTGTTGCAGAACCTAACGTACAACGCCAAGGCGCTGAGCGTATTATTGTTCAACTACCTGGTATTCAAGACACAGCACGCGCTAAAGAAATTTTAGGCGCAACAGCAACACTTGAATTTCGTGAAGTAGACGAAAACGCTGATATTAGCGCTGCTGCTCAAGGTCGTATCCCTGCGGGTACTGAAATGATCATGAGCCGCGACGGTTACCCTGTTGTACTTAAAAAGCGTATTATTCTAGAAGGCAGCCATATAACTGGCGCGCAATCTGGCGCTGATGAATACCAACGTCCGCAAGTGAGTATTACGCTAGATAGCAAAGGTGGGGCAAAAATGAATGCCTTTACCAAACGTGCAATTGGTAAGCGTATGGCAACGGTATTTATTGAGTACAAGCCATCAGGTAAAAAAGATGCAGACGGTAAAGCGCTTCCGCCTATTAAGGTTGAAGAAGTTATTAACGTAGCAACAATTCAAGCACGTCTTGATCGCTCGTTCCGTATTACCGGTATCGATAACCCAGCTGAAGCACATAACTTAAGTTTGCTACTTCGTGCAGGTGCGCTTGTAGCACCAATTCAAATTGTTGAAGAGCGCACTGTAGGTCCAAGTTTAGGTCAAGAAAATATTGAAGCGGGTATGACTGCGGTTGCACTTGGTTTTGCGTTTGTACTTGTGTTTATGCTTGTGTACTACAAAGGCTTTGGTATGGTTGCAAACCTTGCGCTTGCGGCTAACTTAGTACTGATTGTTGGTGTTATGTCTTTAATTCCAGGCGCGACACTTACGCTACCTGGTATTGCAGGTATTGTATTAACCGTAGGTATGGCAGTTGATGCTAACGTACTTATTTTTGAACGTATTCGTGAAGAGCTGGCCGATGGCCGCAGCCCTCAACAAGCGATTCATTTCGGTTACGATAGCGCATTTAGCACTATATTTGATGCTAACATCACCACGTTAATCGCTGCCATTATACTGTTTGCAGTAGGCACAGGTCCGATTGCGGGTTTTGCAGTGACACTTGCGATTGGTATTTTAACTTCAATGTTTACAGCCATTGTTGGTACCCGTGCGGTAATCAACTTATTTGTTGGTGGTAAACGTATTGATAAACTTTCGATTTAAGGAGCTGACATGCAAATTTTAAGTTTGGGTAGTAGAACCCTTCGTTTCATGTCTCTTCGTAAAGTGGCTATGGGTTTTTCGACGTTATTAATTTTAGCGTCGTTTGCATCAGTTTTTGTTAAAGGTCTAAATTTTGGTTTAGATTTTACCGGCGGTACTGCGGTAGAAGTTGGTTTTTCACAGCCAGCAGACCTTAAAAAAGTACGTGCTGCGCTAGCTGATAATGGTTTTGCTGATGCATCAGTACAACTATTTGGTTCAAGCCAAGAGATTTTAGTTCGTTTAGCACCGCGCGGTAGTGATGTTAAAGCTGAAGTAATTGGTAACCAAGTAATCGATGCGCTTAAAAAAGCTGATGACAGCGTAGTAATGCGCCGTATTGAGTTTGTGGGCCCAAGTGTAGGTGAAGACTTAAAAGAGCAGGGTGGCCTTGCCATGTTAACTGCACTTATTTGTATCTTAATCTACGTTGCATTTCGTTTTGAATGGCGCTTTGCTGTGGGTGCGGTAGGTGCACTACTACACGATGTTATTATTACTGTGGGTTTATTTTCGATATTAGGTTTAGAGTTTGATTTAACTATATTAGCGGCAATTCTTGCGGTAATAGGTTATTCACTTAACGATACGATTGTTGTATCTGACCGTATTCGTGAAAACTTCCGTAAAGTGCGCATTGACGATACTGTAGAAATTATTGATATTTCACTTACGCAAACACTTAACCGTACACTTGTAACTTCAATCACCACTATTTTAGTATTGATTGCTTTGTTTGCATGGGGCGGACAAACCATTCATGGCTTTGCAACTGCATTGCTGTTTGGTGTGTTTATTGGTACTTATTCTTCGATTTATGTTGCGAGCTCTGTTGCTATAGCAATGGGCGTAAGCAAAGAAGACTTAATACCAGAAGTAATTGAAAAAGAAGGTGCAGACCTAGACGCAATGCCGTAATAGAGTCTCATTAAATAAAAACCGCTCCTATGAGCGGTTTTTTTATACCTGCAATTTATTAATTGTTCAGGCGTCTAAGTTTTCATTAGCGGATGTAACAGTGCAAGCTTACGAAAACAGTGCTAACTTTGTAGTGTGAATCGGTAGGACCTTTTTGCAATAATATATAAATCGCCATAGGTTAAGTCACCGGCCACTGAGGCTAAAATAAGCCAAGTGTTATCGCTCTAGTTATCTATTTATTCATGTGCTCAAGGGATGCTTTAGAAGTGTTTAGCCTTTCAGCCAATAATAGGTAATTTAAACAAAGCAGGTAATTATTATGTTACCAATAAAAGTTTCTATCAGTGTATTTAGTTTGTTTGTAAGTTTTTCACTCATGGCGCAAGAGCAAATAATTAATGTTGCTCAAAAGCAAGATACCCAAAACGCACGAGAAGAATACCTCAATGAGTTATTAGTACGTGCACTTGAAAGTGTTAACTACTCCGGTGTTATCCGAATGACCCCCATATCAGAACTGCAAAAGCGTAAGTTAATAAACCTAGATGATAACGAATTAGATATGTATTGGAGTATGAGTAGTCCAGAGCGAGAGGCGCTTGCTTTGGCGATAAAAATACCACTATTTAAAGGCTATATAGGTAAGCGAGCTTTATTAACTAATAAGCAAAACTTGGCGCGCTTTAAAAAGGTAAAAAATATTGAGCAGCTAGCTACGTTTTCGGCTGTACAAGGGCACAACTGGCCAGATACAAGAATCATGTCCTATAACGGATTACATGTAAGGCCGCTTACTAACTACCAAGCCATGTTCACTTTAACGAGCCGTGGTCGAATAGATTACTTTCCTCGTTCGTTTATTGAGGTTAACTCTGAGCTTATTGAAAACAAACAAAGTAATTTAGTAATCGTGCCTAATTTATACATAAGTTATCCAACCGCTATTTATTACTTTGTGACTAAGAGTAAACCTGAATTAGCAAAGGCTGTTGAAGAGGGATTAATAATGATGCAGGAAAGCGGTGAGTTTGACGCATTATTTAATGAATACTTCGCAAAGGATTTAAATACACTACCTTATACAAAAGGCAAAACGATAGAGATTAAGCTCGATAACCCTTATTTTTAGGCACAAAAAAAGGAGCCTGAGCTCCTTTTTAGCATGCTATTAATAGCATCAAATTAGCGAAGTAACGACTCAGTTAGTACTGGACGAATTTCACGAATAATTGCTTGAGTCAATTTTGGTGAACCACAGATAATATTGCCGCTGTGGTTATAGTTATTACCACCAGCGAAATCTACAACCATACCGCCCGCTTCTTTAACCATAAGTTCGCCTGCAGCAGAGTTCCAAGGTTTTAAACCAATTTCAAAAAATCCATCAACACGGCCAGCTGCAACGTATGCCATATCTAAAGCAGAACAACCTGCGCGGCGAATGTCTGCAGTGTGTACAAATAATGCTTTAAACGCTTCAGTGTATGCATCCATGTGGTTTTTGTTTTTGAAAGGGAAACCAGTAGCAAGTACAGTGCCTGCAAGAACCGTAGTTTTGCTAACACGTAGACGTTTGCTGTTTAACTGAGTGCCTTGACCGCGAGATGCAGTGAAAAGCTCACCACGAATTGGATCATAAATAACAGCTTGGTCTAAACGACCTTTAACTTTAAGTGCGATAGAAACCGCGTAATGAGGGATACCTTTGATGAAGTTAGTTGTTCCATCGATAGGATCTACAATCCATTGGTAATCATCATCCTTGCCTTTATGCTCACCTAATTCTTCACCAACAATAGAGTGAGTAGGGTAAGACTGTAAAATAGTGTCACGAATTACGGCTTCGGCTTCTTTATCAATGTTAGTTACTAAGTCGTTAGCGCCTTTTTGTTGCACTTCAACTTTTGATAAATCTTCACTTGCGCGAAGTAAAATTTTGCCTGCGTTGCGCGCAGCGCGAACCGCAATGTTTAACATTGGATGCATGGTATTACCTTTGGGTTGTAAAAGAACGTTTATATATTTCAGCCGGCGTATTTTAGCGACTTTTGACATAAAGTAAACAATAAACCCCAAATACTTATGTTTGTTTTTTATACAAGATTGAAAAGTGTCTATATTTTTAAAAAATAATAATGAGCAATTAATAAGTCATCATGTTCCTTTGTGTGTTAATTAAATTGAATTAATTTTAAATAACGCTTTACCTAAAGTTAGCTTGAGGTTTTATCGTGCCCCTAACTTAATTGATAGGACAACATTATGTATTTAGAGCACGTAAACTTAGTCGCGAGTGATATAGGCAGCATGCTTAAATTTTATCGCGCTGTATTTCCACATTGGTCGATTAGAAGTGAGGGCAGAGGCGATTGGCATGGAAAACCAAGACGCTGGGTACACTTTGGAGATGACACGCATTACATTGCGATAAGCAGCCATGGTGAGGGTGAAAACAGAAACTTATCGGGCCATCAAATTGGTTTTGCACACTTTGCTTATGTAACTAATAATTTAAGCGCAGTAGTAATGCGCTTAAATAAAGTGGGTTTTACTCTAAGCAAGCAAGGTAGCGAGAATCCTTTCAGAAAGAATGTCTACTTTATTGATCCCGCCGGGTTTGAGGTGGAATTTGTAGAGTATTTAAGTGATGTACCAAGCGAGCGAAATAACGATTTATAATAAAATACTAAGCAGCACGCTAAAGTGCTGCTACTCAATTATAGTGAGCGGTTATTATTACCGGTGCCAAACTGGGTTTTTAGCTCATTTGCAAAGCTCATAAATTTTTCTTTAATTGTGCGCTTTATTTTTACTTCAACCGATCCCATAACTGCCTTTCCTTCAATATGAATAGTAGGACCTTGGCGTTTGTTAAGCGACACAGATTTATTTTCAAGACTACTTAAAATACAAAACATTTTAGACACTACATTTACATGCTCTGGTACGTAAATCTCATCGCTACCAAAAATACAGTTAACGTGAATAGTTACATTTTGATGCGCAAAAATGGCATCAGTAAAATCAAGTACCACCGATCCCATAAAGTTACTTAAATATATATTTTTTGGCACGACCCACTGACCGCTTCGTTCGTTAGAGCCTAAAATACTACGTAATGTAAAATCATCATCACTGTTTTGCTGTGCACTATAATGTGGTTTAAATTGCGATTGTTTTTCTGCTTTATATTGCTGATCGGTATTAAGTGTTAAGTCTTCTACTAAGGCTAAAAGAGCGTCGTTATTAGGTGCATCCATCGCGCTATCGAGTCGTCTCTCAAATGCATCAACAGAAATAACCCCATGACTGTAATTATAAATTAATTGGTCAATTACTTGTTCGCGTACTTGCTCTATTGGGCGGTCTTCAACTTTTACAGACATGGGGCATTCCTTATTATATTTACTATTGATACTGCTCTTGATGTTTATATGCAAAGCACGCACCAAATATAATCACCCTAATTATCAGTAGGTTAATTTATAATGATGTTTTTTATTTTGTTATATTAACGATAGATTAACCAAAAATGCAATTATCTAGCTATTTTCACTATTTGAGAAAGTTTTACCGAGTAGCCTGTAAATAGTTACACAACTATAGATAATGCCTCACTCCAAAATAAACTCAACCTATTGAAATATAAGTATAAATAAAGTTGGCCCAAAGCTCGCATTAGTTAAAGTGTCTTTAATCAAAAGGAGAAAGATTATGAAAACATTTAACAAGTCTATTATCGCAGCTCTAGTTCTTGGTACTACGGCTATGGGTGCCCAAGCAAACAGCTGGGAAAACGAAAGTAAAGATGCTTGGATTGATGGTAAGGCAGAAACAGTTCTACTTATGAACACTAATCTAAACAACTTTGACATTAACACTGATGTAAAAAATGGCAAAGTAGTACTTACAGGTAAAGTTAATAGCGAGCTTGATAAAGAGCTAGCAGAAGAACTTGTACTTAGCCTAGATGGTGTATCTGATGTTGATAACAGCCTTACTGTTGTTAAAAGCATGGATACCAAAGATAAAAGCAATGACATGATGGACGATGATGATAACGACCTAACGGACGCTAAAATCACCACTGTAATCACAACTCGCTTCCTGTTTGACTCAGAAGTTGGTGGTACAGACATCGATGTTGATACCGACAATGGTATTGTAACTCTGAACGGTTCAGTAGAGTCTGAAGCTGAAAAACAACTAGCAGTTAAAATTGCTAAAAATGCTGAAGATGTTCGTGACGTAGTTGATAAACTAGCTATTGTTGCTGAATAATACAGTATAGTTAAGGCCCACTAACACTGGGCTTTACGCCTTTTTAATGCTTAATTTAAATGGAGTTTAGTCATGGATATTATTCGTATAATACTTTCGGTTTTATTACCGCCATTAGGTGTGTTTTTGCAAGTTGGCTTAGGTATGCATTTTTGGTTAAATATTTTATTAACACTGCTAGGTTATTTCCCAGGTTTAATACATGCAATCTACATTATTGCGAAAAAATAATGACAGATTATATATTGTGTAAGCCGACTACTGAGGCCTAATGATACAATTGCCACAGTACTGTTCGGCTCACAATATTAGTTTTTAAATTAAATATTTTTTATCAAAATCTAATTTTTAATTTACTCAAACTAAGTGATTATTTCTTGTAACTCACTCCCAAAATTCCCTCAGCCAAACCATTGCTTACTTCAATTAAGCTTTCTAACTAACTGCAGTGTTCTGATTCTGTATTGATGCCAGTTAGGAAATCTTTAACATTAGTTTGTTTATATATCTACAATACGCGATTAATTACTCTATTATTTAGTGACAATATTACCATCACTTCTAGTGTTATCATTAAACCAAGCTTTTACGCATATTGAGGTAGCTAATTGAATATTCGACTTATACTGTCAGGCGTTGTGTCATTCGTTTTTTATTTTAGCTGGGCCTACTGGGCGAACAGTTCGGCAGATATTGCTAAATCGGTCACGCTTCAAGCTGCATTAGTACAAGGTTTGTATAGTGGATTTGTAACGCTGTTTTTTACTTTTATTTTAGAAAAGGTCGTCAACAAGTATAAGTCTAGTTATGTAACGCTTGCGTTTGTAACTCCAATTATTTGTATGTTTCATTCTAAAACACCACAAAACGTAGCAATACGACAAAGCTTCAATAATGCAATTAACTCTAGCGCCTCGTATTTAGGTAACAAAAAAATAGCAGGTGTACTTTTTGCGCCTATTATTCCGATTACTGTTCAATCGAGCTTAGTGATTATGGTGAATGTAATTAATCAGACACCTAATTTGGCACTTACAGTAGCCCCAAGCATATTTTTTACAGCCTTATATGCCTACACATATATGTTAGCTCTACTTAAAAAGTAGAGCGTTAAAAATAAAAGACTACATGTGGGAGGAGGGTTTTTATAATTTAACGCAGAGAATATCATGGGAAATATCTTACATTTTATGCTTATACCCACCTAAAAGATTACTATTTAAGCAGTTAGCTTACTGATTGTTAAAATAAAGGTGTTTGGTAGTGACAAGCACCTAAAAAGTTTTTATACTGCAACCCGCTTTAGTCGCTCTGTGACTGAACGCTTCAAAAATTAACTGTCTAGCAGTTATATAAAAGTTGGCCCCTTAGCTCAGTTGGTTAGAGCACACGACTCATAATCGTTAGGTCCCCAGTTCGAGTCTGGGAGGGGCCACCACTTTTACAAACTTTCCAAAAAAATACCTACTCAAATTATTTAATGCTACATGAATTTAACATCGTGTAATTTATTATTCTTTATCTACCCCTAATAATAAATATAATTTAAATAAAGTTAATCCATAGATTAAGCTAAGCTTTCTTAAATTTGAAAGAGTGCGAATGCACTATTAAATTCCAGCGTTAGATCGGACGCTATTCATGCTCTGTCTTGTAAATAATAATGAGCTGCACCTGATTTTAGAATACAAAAAAAGCCCCTATTGGGGCTTTTTACTTACTAGTGTTTACTTTTATTGCTCAAAACTACAAGAGTTAACTAATTTTTACGGTATATCTCATGCTCAATATCGTAAATATTTACGCTTAAACTGTCTGATGCTCTGCAGTATGTTTTTAAGCATGAAAGTAGCAGTTCGCTTAACATTTGTTTTTGCTCAATTGAGCGTCCCGCTAAAATATGTACCGCGATATGTATAAACCCTGATTTTCCTGCGCCAAGTTGATATTGCTGATAAGCAATAGCGCGTGTTTTGATGGTTTCTAATTCAAATAAGTTACTTTCGAAAGCGGTAGTGTGAATTTTTTCTACCAGTACTTGTGGTAAAACAGGGAGGTCTTCTGAGTGTTCAATAATAATGTGCGGCATTTAGGCGTTTCCTATTATGAGTTACTGCATGAGCGAGAGTTAATTGTATCAAATACAACAGGGTTCGCTAAACCCTGAGCTATCTAAAATCTTTACTTTAAACTAATTTAGTCGTATTTATTTTTGATGTTAGTATAAAAACAAACAGGTGAACCTTCGCTTAGTAACGTAGGTGCTAAGTTACTTATATATTAATTAAGGATAAGTATGAAATTACCACAAAAATTTAAACGTTTAGCTTTACTTACAGGTGCAGTTGTTACATTAAGTGCTTGCTCTGACGATGTTGCATCGGTAAGTCTGGGATTATTTACAACTAAAGATGTTGTGGTTAATTCGCAGCAAGATCCAATCCTTAAAGGTGTTACTTGTCATATTAGTCATATAGAGGCTAATTTGGACTTTTCTGATCCGTCTGATATGTCTATAGCATGTCGTCAAACAGGTCCTATTACAGCGCAGCAGCTACAAAAAATAGACCGTAGCAAGTCGGGCGAGGTGATATTCAAATCATCTAAAAGTATATTATTTAAATCACTAAAAGTGCGCCGTATTTACGATGCTGAGAATCGTACTTTATTGTACTTATCGTATTCAACTAAAGAATCCAGTGGTAGCCACCACCATGCACTATCAACAGTGCCGCTATACAATACTCAAGCGTGGGATTGGGCGCTTACACAAAAAAACTAAACTAGCACTAAAACTTATAAGAGCACCTTATGTTAGCTTTATTTAAATCGGCACCTTTATTGGAAGATCAAGAGCAGCAATGGCTTATTGATACATTTATTTGGGCTGTAGAAAACTTTGATGCTGAATTTTTTACAAAGCACACTCAAATAATACTGCCAACGGCCACTTTTTTCCCTGATTCGGTATCGAGCATTGAGGAAATGGCGAGTAATGTTTTTACCCGCGTTACTAATTACGCGGGTATGAACGCATGGCCTATTCAATTAGTCGCACCTCAGCAGTTACAACCGCAAGTTTTTCCGCACTTTGAATTTAGTGATGAAATACGTGGCGAAGGCAGCCATCTAATTGTGCCGCCAAGCCATAAGGTCAGTATCTCTTTTAATCCTAATCAGATTAATCAGCCACAAGATTTAGTGGCTAGTTATGCGGGTACTCTGGCCACCATACTTATTCATCACGTTGGGGTGCTACCGCCAGGCGGTAGGGAGTATTTACCACAAGCTGCCGATGCACTTGCCTGTTTTTTAGGGTTTGGTGTGATGATGAGCAACACGGTGTATCAGTTTAAAGGCGGTTGTGGCTCTTGTTATAATCCATACGCTAACCGTGAAGCTAAGTTAAGTGAAACACATACGGTATTTATGCATGCCCTGATTAGCTACTTTAAAAACGATAAAGTGTCTAAAAAGCATTTAAAGCCGCATTTACGTGGTCAGTTTAAAAAAGCACAAAAAGAAATTAAAGCATTGGTAAATAACTCGGCTAACCCGCTGTTATTAGCTTATTCGCCAAACTAGCAAGGATCTGCGTGGAATACTTAGATGAATTTTTACTGATTGTTATTGCTCATTTTTTTGCAGTAGCAAGCCCAGGGCCCGACTTTGCCGTAGTACTTAAGCAAAGTGTGCAACAAGGAAGGCGCAATGCATTGTGGACAAGCGCCGGTGTTGGCGCTGCTATTTTACTGCACGTTGCCTATTGCGTTTTAGGTGTTGCGCTTATTTTAACGCAATCGCCTAGTTTATTTATGGCGCTTAAGTATCTTGCCGGTGCATATTTAGCTTATTTAGGCGTACAAGCACTCAGAGCTGCAAAACCTCCAGCAAGTAATGAAGGCGAGGCTGCAAAAGATGTTGAAAACAAAACCGTCCAAGAAGAATCCGTTTGGCTTGCTTTTAGGCGCGGCTTTTTCACAAATGCATTAAACCCAAAAGCCACGTTATTTTTTATGTCGTTATTTACACTCGTGATTAGCCCAACAACACCGACTAGCGTACAGGTCGGTTACGGTGTGTACATGGCATTGGCTACTTGGGCGTGGTTTTCAATGCTTTCAATAATACTTTCTAGAAATAATGTAAGGGGTTTTTTCCAACAACGCGGTTATTGGTTTGACCGTGGAATTGGCGTTATTTTAATTGCCCTTGCAGTACGTGTTGTTATTTAACTTATTTAAAAAGTACAGGAGATAAAATGCCGTTATATAATTTTTCGTTTGGCTCTAATATGTCATCTAATCGTTTGTTAGCGCGCTTACCTAATGTAAAGCGTGTAGGAACAGCGGTACTTAAAGGTTACGAGCTAACTTTTGATATGCTATTTAAAGATGGCTCTGGCAAATGCAGTATTTGCCCAAGCGATAAAGAAGGCGCGCTGGTTTACGGCGTTATTTATGAGCTTAATGAAGATGAAAAAGTTATTTTAGATGGTATTGAGGGCGTAGGTTACGACTGCGTAGATATAGCCCCAACGCTTTTAACGGGTGAGACTGTAACTGCACATTGTTATATAGCTAATACCCATGACAGCGATGTACTCCCATACGATTGGTACATAAAACACGTTCATCGCGGATCACTTGAAGCGGGCGTACCAAAAGAATACAGTGATGCGATATTAAATCGCGCACAAAAAAGCGATACCAATCAAGAGCGCGCAGCAATTGAATTTGCAGTTCATCAAAAATAATAAAATAGGATTGATATGAAATTAACCAAACTTGCCGCAATTGCACTACTAGCAGGCACTTCGTTTAGTAGCTGGGCACAAGTTGATACCAACAAAATTGACGACGTTATTAAAGCGTCAATGGCGCGTTTTGACGTACCCGGTATGGCAGTCGCCATTGTTGAAAACGATAAAGTAATATTTGCTAAAGGCTTTGGTGTAACTAATCTCGATACCAACAAAAAAGTAAACAAAGACACCTTGTTTGGTATTGCTTCAAACACGAAAGCGTTTACAACAGCAGCGCTTGCCAAGTTGGTTGATGAGGGGAAGTTAAGCTGGGATGACCGCGTAATTGATCATTTACCAGAGTTTAGATTATACGACTCATACGTAACACGCGAAATGCGTATTCGTGATTTATTAAGTCACCGCAGTGGGCTAGGGCTTGGGCAGGGCGATTTAATGATTTGGCCAAGTACCGATAAGTCAGTTGATGAAATTTTAGCGGGATTACAGTATTTAAAACCAGCGAGCAGTTTTCGTAGTAAGTATGCTTATAACAACTTGATGTTTGTTACCGCTGGTGAGGTGGTTGCACGTGTGTCGGGTATCAGCTGGAACGATTACATCGAAAAAAATATATTACAACCGCTGCACATGGATAACTCACGCGCGGGATTTTCACGTATTCCAAAAAGTAATAAAAACTGGGCGACAGGTCATATTCCTATGGATGGCACGCTTCATCCATTTTTTGTGAATTACCTAGAAGATTTTAGAGGCGCAGGTGCCATTGCTTCGAGTGTAAGCGACATGAGCCAATGGCTTCGTACGCAATTAGCGGGCGGTAAAATGCCAAGTGGCGAGCAACTATTTAGCGAAAAGCAACAAGCGCAAATGTGGCATCCACATATTACGTCTATGGCGTCTAAAAGTGCGTTTGAATCGTATCATCAACAGTTTAGAGGTTATGGGTTAGGTTGGAGTATTGAAGACTACCACGGCTTTAAAAAGCTAGGTCATGGCGGTGGTATTTTAGGGATGGTATCGCAAGTTACTTTATTGCCTGAGAAAAAACTTGGTATTGTTATTTTATCTAATCAACAAGCTTTTGGTGCGCTTTCGGCGGTAACCCATGAAGTACTTGAAGATGCGCTTGAGCTTGAAGATAAAGACTGGGTAGAGGATTTAGCTAAAAGTCATTTTGAAGGTAAGCAACACGCGTACGCTAATGCAAAACCAGAAGCACCCGCTGACTACCAACCACAATTACCAAATATTAACTATACCGGTACATTACATGATGATTGGTATGGCGATGTAATTATTGAACAGCTTGATAGTAAGTTACATATTGATTTTACGCATACCAAGCGCTTAAAAGGCACTCTTGAGCATTACACTGGTAATACATTTATAGTTAAGTGGGATGAAAAGCTGCTTGAAGCGGATGCGTTTATTCGTTTTGAAATGAGCTCACAAAACCGTGTAAACAGCGCTAAAATGCGTGCAGTATCAACACAAGTTACCGACTTTAGCTTTGATTTTAGAAACCTGCATTTAAAAGCAAAATAGCTAATAACATTAGTATTTAAAGTACCGATATTTAAAGTATCGATATACACCAAAGTCGCAAAGCCACCATTAGGTGGCTTTGTTATATTAAACACTCAATTTACTTTGGCTAGGAGCATTTTATGCGTACTGCAGTTATTTCACACCCTCATTGCCGTAAACATAAAATGATAGACGACCATCCTGAGTGCCCAGAGCGCTTAGATGCAATTACCGACAGGTTATTAGCCAGCGGTGTAGATGTTGGCTTAACACACCTGCAGGCACCTAAGGCCGAGCGTGAGCATTATTTACTTGCTCACGATGAGGCTTTAGTTAAACACGTAGAAACTACACTACCAACCGAAGGACTCGCTAATTTAGATGGCGATACGTGGTTGTGCCCCGATTCGTTTAAAGCGATTGAGCGGGCAGTAGGTGCCGGGTTGTTAGCTGTTGATGAAATACTTGCCGATAAACTCGATGCTGCTTTTTGCTCAGTACGCCCGCCAGGGCATCATGCTAATAAAGATTCATCATCTGGGTTTTGTGTGTTTAATAACTTAGCTATTGCCGTTAAGTACGCACAAGGCAAAGGGATTAAGCGGATTGCGATTGCTGACTTTGATGTACACCATGGTAATGGCACACAAGACATTTTTATTGATGACGAAAACGTACTGCTTTGTTCGTTATTTCAGTATCCGTTTTACCCAAATACAGCGGTTAAAAATAATAGCCATATAGTTAATTCTCCTTTGCCAATTGCCAGTAATGGCGACGACTTAAAAGACGTGTTTACGCAGCAATGGTTACCAAAATTAAAAACGTTTAAGCCTGAATTACTTTTTATAAGCGCAGGGTTTGATGCACACCTAGAAGATGATATGGCGAGCTTAAAGTTTGTAGAGGATGACTACATTTGGCTTACCGAGCAACTATGTGGTGTTGCTAAAGAGGGCGGCTGCAAAGGTGTTATTTCGTATTTAGAAGGTGGCTATGCGCTATCAGCTTTAGGTCGCAGTGCTGTAGCGCATATAAAAGTGCTTACTGAGGTTTAAATAAAGAGAGTGTTTATAGCCCTAATAAATCAAACGCCTGCGCTGTGCTTAGGGTTTTGATTTTACCAAGGCAGCATTGTCCTTCATTTAATAAGTAAGCTGTAACAAGCTGTGCTAGTTGCTCGCCATTCAATTCAGGGCAAGCAGTGCCTTGTAAATTAAGGTAGTCACCTTGCTTATTAAGTACTCGCACATCGCTTAGTTCACTTTGCATAACGCTGTGTAAGCACTCTTGTTGCTCTTGGCGGTTATGGGCTATCTCAAGCTCATTATAAATAACCAATAACTGTGGGTAGCTGTTTAACATAGCCCGTTAGCCTACGGTTACTTCATAAGACGTAAATTTACGAATATTAATAACGCCTTTTTCAAAAATTAAGTATTGGCCTTTAATACCTTGTAAAACACCACTTACAACAGGGTCTTTATCAAAGTTAAATGAGCTGATTTTTGTTGGGTATTCGGTTACTGGAAAGTTTAAATCAACCACATCTTCATCAAGTTGTTCTATTGCTGTTGCGCCAAATAATTCACTGAGCTCGTTTAGCTTTTCACTAATTTGTGGGATCAATTCAGCTGCAGCTGCTTTTAAATCAATTGCTTCGTTTTGACCTTTTAGCATATTGCGCCAATTCGTTTTATCGGCAATAAATTCAGCCAATGCAACTTCCACTAAACCTGATTGCAGGCGAGTTTGCACTTTAAAAATAGGTAATGCTTGAGTCGCGCCTTGATCAACCCAACGAGTTGGTATTTGTGTGTGGCGGGTAATACCTACTTTTAACCCAGAGGTGTTAGCGAGATATACATAGTGTGGGATCATGCAGTTTTCTTCGCCCCACTGTGGCTCTCGGCAAGTGCCTTGATCGTAGTGGCAGGTTTCTGGTTTCATAATACACATATCGCAACTAGCGAGCTTGCGCATGCATACAAAACAGTGACCTTGAGAATAGCTTTTTTTGGTTTTTTACCGCAGTTAGAACATAAAATAGTGCCACTAAAGGTAAGCGTAAGCTCCTTACCTATAAATGCATTTAAGTCTACTAGGTGTTCACCTACAGGTAAGTGATATTGTACTGGTTCGGTTAAGCTCGATTTTAATTTACGCAGTGTGCCTTGCATCTTTACTTGGCCCCTAAAGATGTTAAAAAGAGGAGTCTAACATTTTTAAGCTATATTGGCTTTTTAAGAAGTGTAAATAGTCGGTGTAAGGCAGTGCTTTTGCGTATAAATAACCTTGGGCGTAGTCAGCGTTCATATCTTTGAGTAAGTGATGGATTTCTTGGGTTTCTACCCCCTCAATTGTTATTGATAAATTGAGGTTATGCGCCATATCAATGGCTGTTTGTACAATAACTTGGTGAGTAGGGTTATTAGGTAAATCAAAAACAAATGACTTATCTATTTTAAGTTCACTAAAGTGATAATTGACTAAGTAGCTAAGTGACGCATAGCCTGTCCCAAAGTCATCCAGTACTACTTTAATACCTAATGAGGTTAGCTCATCAACTAACTTTATAAGTGCATCTTGGCTATCTACGAAGGCCGATTCGGTTAGTTCAAATTTAAGTAACTGTGCCGGCACTTGGTATTTAATTAAAATATTTTCTACTTTTTCGGCTAAGTTATTTATAGTTAAGTTTTTAGCGCTTAAATTTACGCTAATTGTGTGCTCGTTATAGCCATTTTTTGTAAGCTTGACTATGTCTTTACAGGCTTGCTCTATTACCCACAGTGTTAGCTCGTTAATAATGCCTGTGTGCTCAGCAAGTATTATTAGTTCTTCAATTGATAAGTTGCTGTAAGTTGGGTCGGGCCAACGTAATAAAGCTTCAGCACCACTTACGTGGTTACTTAATAAGTTTATTTGAGGTTGGTAATAAAGTGCCAGTTGATTTGTTTTGATGGCTTGTTGCAGCTTAGCGGCTAGAGCAACGTCCATCATTAGATTATTACCGTTTGACGATGACCCAACTTGATTAACGCTACCTTTTGCTTTTTTAAGCGCTAAATAACCACGCTTTAACCAATATTCAAAGTCGTTACTCTTACCTGCACTACTAATACCTATACTGTAACTAAGCTGCAGGTTTAGCCCTTTAATTTCATATTGTTTTGGTAGGCTGCTAATTATTTTAGTCAGTAGTGCTTCTAGCATTTCTTGGTTTTGTGTTTTAGTAGAAATACAGGCAAATACGCCACTGCTTAAATCGGCTAAGCGTGGGCTGGTGTTTAAATCTGTTTCGAGGTTTGTAAATTCGCGTTCATGGCTGAGTTCTAATTCAAGCTCTTTGGCTACATGCTTTATAAGTGTGTAGCCCTGAGAAGAGGTAATAATTGTATTGAGCGAATTAAAGTGACGTATTTTTATTAAACATAAAGTTGTTGAGCGGTTTTGGCTTTGTAGCGCCATAAATGCTTGTTTTAGCTTGGAGCTATTAAGTAACTTTGTTTGTTGTGTGTGCGTGGCATGGTAAAGCGCACGTTCGCGCTGATACCTTACTCGGTCAGCTAACGCCATTGCCATTAAAATAACTTCGCACAAAATAGCGACTAAAAAGGCATGGCGGGTTGTAAAGGTATACGGTAAAACACCAGTGAGTTCCATGGGCTGAATTGCAGCACCAAATATTAGTGGTATCCATGAAAAAACATAAAATTTAGCCCACCTAAAACCACTACGTAACTTGTTATATATTAAAATAATACAGGTAATATAAAGCAGTACCATCACACCAAAAAATATAGGCGCCGCTATATTCTCGGGAATAAACAAGCTACATACAGCAAGAACAAACATAAGCCAAAGTAGGGTGATGCTCATTTTGTAGCGCCAGCATTTATCCTTATGGTAGCGCAAAAACATGGTGCAAAAAGCAAGGGTGAAAAAAGCGACCCCATAATTACTAAACACGACTTGTTCGTTAATAAGGAGCTGCCAGTGATTAGGCCATATATAAAAACCAAAACCTAATACAGCCCCCATTAGCGTAATAGCGCTGACGATATAGCCAATATAAATTAAATAAACACGGTCTTTTATGCCAAAATAAAGCACCAAGTTATAAAGCGCAGCCATCAATAGCACGCCTACAAAAATACCCCAGATCCCAGTTTGAGAGCGCACTAAGTCAATAAACTCTTTATCACGATATAAGTTTACAGGTGTTTTACTTATGCCGACTGTGTCTATTTTCATTACTAGGCGCTGTGACGATTTTCTTTCTACTAAAAAACGAATATGCGGTACGCTGTATTCAAACAAAGAGAGGGCTTCTTCTTTATCGCCGAGTTTATATGTTTCAATTAGTTTGTTGTTTTTATCGAGGCGATAAACCGTAAGGTGATCGACCATAGGGTTGTCAAAATGTGCCACAACATTTTGCTTGTTAAGGCTTTTATTTTCTAAATCAAGAAACAACCAATAGTTTTGCTGGCTAAAACTCCATGGAACATCTGAAAATGGTTGATGAGTAAGTAATTCAGGTTGGTTAATGATGGTATCGAATGTTTTAGTTTTGGTTTCGTCAATATAGTAGGCGTAATCTAGGTACATTGGAGCCGTTTTATCAATTGTATATCGTGTAGGCACGACAAGGTTTGATGCCAATGTACTGATTATAAAAAATATAAATATCAGTATGGCAACAGCAATTGCATGGTAACGTAAAGTTCTTAGTTCCAACGTTAATTTACTTTTAAAAAACCTTTTAATTAGTGTAGCACTAAAAAAGCGCAGATAAACTGCGCTTTTGTAGTTAAATTAACTGGTTATACCAATGAATAGGTATTACAGGCTATTGCTCGCGTGCAATAGCACGGTAAGCTATATCAGTACGATATTCCATACCATCCCAGCTAATTTGTTTAACAAGCTCATAGGCGCGCTGCTGCGCTTCTGTAACAGTGTTACCAAGTGCTGTTGCGCATAATACGCGACCGCCTGCGGTTACAACGTCATTGCCACTTTGCTTAGTACCCGCATGAAACACTTTTTCACCCGCAGGGTAATCAACTTTTAGCCCCGAAATTGCATCACCTTTAGGGTAATCACCAGGGTAACCTTTAGCTGCAAGTACAACACCAACGGCTGCGCGTGGGTCAAACTTAATCGTTGTTTTATCAAGTTCTACACGGTTAGCAGCTTCAATCAATTCAACTAAGTCTGATTGTAAACGTAGCATCATTGGTTGAGTTTCAGGGTCGCCAAAGCGACAGTTGTACTCAATTACTTTAGGGGTACCTGTTTCGTCAATCATCAAACCTGCGTATAAAAAGCCGGTGTACGGATGGCCTTCGCTTGCCATGCCTTCTACCGTAGGGTAGATCACTTCGTTCATAATACGCTGGTGGATTTCATCCGTAACAACTGGCGCAGGTGAGTATGCACCCATGCCACCCGTGTTAGGACCGGCATCGCCATTGTAAGCGCGTTTATGGTCTTGACTGGTAGCAAATGGTAATACGTTTTTGCCATCAACCATTACAATGAAAGACGCTTCTTCACCCTCTAAAAATTCTTCAATAACAACACGGCTTCCCGCATCGCCAAAAGCATTACCCGCAAGCATATCGCGAATAGCATCTTCGGCATCGGCTTCCGTCATTGCTACAATTACGCCTTTACCTGCAGCTAAACCATCTGCTTTTACAACAATTGGCGCGCCTTTTTCTTTTAAATAAGCTAGGGCTGGGTCAATTTGTTCAAACGTTTGATAATCGCCTGATGGGATATTGTGGCGCGCTAAAAAATCTTTAGTAAACGATTTAGAGCCTTCAAGCTGGGCTGCGCCTGCCGTTGGGCCAAAAATAGCCATGTTATGTTCACGAAACTTATCAACAACACCCAGTACTAACGGTATTTCTGGACCTACAATAGTAAGCTCTACATTGTTTTGCTGTGCAAAACTAAGTAAACCATCTAAGTCGTCAACGTTTATTGCTACGTTTTCAAGTTTTGGTTCAAGTGCAGTACCTGCATTACCAGGGGCTACAAATACAGTATTTACTTTGGTGTTTTGAGCGGCTTTAAACGCAAGTGCGTGTTCGCGGCCGCCGCTGCCAATGACTAAAACATTCATGGCGAAAATTCCTATTTAAAGCGGTTTCTTAAATTTCAGCGTCATGCGGTCGCTTTCACCAATGGCTTTATATTTGTCAGCATCTTGTTCGCCGAGTCTTAAGCTTGGTGGTAGCGTCCATACACCTTTAGGGTGATCGGCTGTATCTTTTGGATTTGCATTTATTTCACTGCTTGCTACTAATTCAAACCCAGCTTGTTTAGCAAGGTCTACTACGTAGCTCTGCTTCATATAACCTGATGTTTTTTGATCTTCGTCAGCACGTTCTTCAGCTAAACGGTGTTCAACTAAACCTAATGTACCACCTGGTTTAAGGGCTTTATAAAAAGCTTGGAATGCACTTAATGCACCGCTTTTATCTTTGCCCATATACCAGTTATGCACATTACGAAAAGTTAAAACCATATCGGCACTGCCAGCTGGCGCAATATCTAAATGTGTTACAGGTGCAAACTCAGTAATTTTAACGCTACTAAAGCGCTCATCTTCAGCTACTTTTTGTTTAAAGCCCGCAAGAGAGCGTTGGTAGTAGCCAACTGATGAATCAGCAGGAAAGTGCGCGGCATAATAAGTACCTTGCTCTTTTAGTGCTGGCGCTAAAATTTCACTATACCAACCACCGCCTGGCGCAATTTCAACAACTGTCATAGTGGGTTTAAAGCCAAAAAATGCAAGTGTTTGAGCCGGGTGACGATATTCGTCACGAACGCTGTTTTTAGCGCTACGTTCGCTTGATTGAAGTGCATGCTCAAGGCTCGATTCGTGGTTATGGCTAAGCGCCATAGTCGATGTCATCGTTAGTGTGGCTACAAGTAGCGATTTTAGCGCAAATTTCATTGTTTGTTCCTTCACATTATAATTTTAAATAGGTTATTGAATAATCAGAATACGTGAATTTATAGCAAACAAAAAGGGTTAAACCAACGTTTAACCCTTTGTGTGATTAGTGGCGGAAATGGCGCATACCAGTAAGTACCATTGCCATGCCAGCTTCATCAGCAGCTGCAATCACTTCTTCATCACGCATTGAGCCACCTGGCTGAATTACCGCAGTAATACCAGCGGCTGCTGCTGCGTCAATGCCATCACGGAATGGGAAGAATGCATCAGACGCCATAACTGAACCTTTAACTTCAAGGTTTTCGTCGGCAGCTTTTATGCCTGCAATTTTAGCTGAGTATACGCGGCTCATTTGGCCTGCGCCTACACCAATGGTCATACCGTCACGGGCATAAACAATTGCGTTTGATTTAACAAACTTAGCTACTTTCCAACAAAATAGTAAATCTTTAAGTTCTTGCTCTGTAGGTTGGCGCTTAGAAACAACTTTTAAGTCGCCTTGCGTTACCATGCCTAAATCGCGGTCTTGAACTAAAATACCGCCGTTAACGCGTTTAATATCTTGGCCAGCTGCTTTACCTGTCCACTGTCCACATTCTAATAAACGAACGTTCTTTTTAGCTTCAACAATTTTTGCAGCGTCGCTCGAAATACTAGGTGCGATAATTACTTCAACAAACTGACGATCAACAATTGCTTGTGCAGTTGCTGCATCTAGCTCTCGGTTAAAGGCAATAATGCCACCAAATGCTGATGTAGGGTCTGTTTTAAAAGCGCGCTCGTATGCTTGTAGAATATTGTCCCCAATTGAAACACCACACGGGTTAGCATGTTTTACAATTACGCACGCAGGTACGTCAAATTCTTTAACACATTCAAGTGCTGCATCGGTATCTGCAATGTTGTTAAACGAAAGGGCCTTACCTTGCAATTGAGTTGCTGTTGCAACTGATGCTTCAGCAATGTCACTTTCAACATAAAAAGCAGCATCTTGATGTGAGTTTTCACCGTAACGCATATCTTGCTTTTTAGTGAACTGCATATTGATAGTACGTGGGAATTTAGTCTCTACAGCAGCTTCCTCGGTGTAATCAGGAACCATTTTACCGAAGTAGTTAGCAATCATGCCATCGTATGCGGCAGTATGCTCGTAAGCAGCAATCGCTAAGTCAAAACGTGTTTTATATGTAGTAGAGCCATTGTTGTTTTGCATTTCGCTAATAACACGGTCGTAGTCGCTCGCGTTTACCACGATTGTTACGTCTTTGTGGTTTTTAGCGGCTGCACGAACCATTGTAGGGCCGCCAATATCAATATTTTCAATAGCATCTTCAAGGCTGCAGTTTTCTTGAGCGACTGTATTCGCAAAGGGGTATAAGTTAACTACAACTATGTCGATAGCAGAAATGTTGTTATCTGCCATTACGCTTTCATCTTGTCCGCGACGGGCTAATATGCCGCCGTGAATTTTTGGGTGAAGAGTTTTTACGCGACCATCCATGATTTCAGGGTGGCCTGTGTGATCTGATACTTCAGTCACTTTTATGCCGTTATCAGCAAGTAGTTTACATGTGCCGCCAGTTGATAATATATCAACGCCTTGCGCTTCTAGTGCGCGGGCAAATTCAACAATACCGGTTTTATCAGACACACTTAATAGTGCGCGACGAATGGGACGATGAGTATCCATTGTAGTTTGATTTCCTCAGTTAATGAGCTAGCTTAGAAGCGGGCATTTTAACTGATTACAACTCAAAAAACGACTTATAAAGCGCCGATGAGGGTGAGCATTTTGCAACACGGCTATTAAACTACGGGCATAAAAAAAGCACCCTAGGGTGCTTTTTTAATAATTAGCTGTGATAAATCACAGCCAGCATATTAGTTCATGCCGTATTTTTTAAGCTTTTTACGTAAAGTACCACGGTTGATACCTAGTAAAATTGCTGCACGAGTTTGGTTACCACGTGTATATGTCATCACTTCTTCAAGTAATGGCGCTTCTAGCTCTGAAAGAACAAGGTCGTAAACGTCTTGCACATCTTGACCGTTAAGCTGCTTTAAATAGTGGTGAACAGCTTTTTTTACTGCATCACGCAATGGCTGCGGTTTCTCGTGTGACTGAACATGAGGGTTAGTGATAAATGGAGAAGTCACGTTTTGTTCGAACATTATTAAGTCTCTTTCTTTCTTAGTTAGCTGCTAGTGTTTTAAAGTATTGCTCTAATGCGACGACCTGTGCTTGTGGGTTGTCGAGCGCATTAAATACTCGCCTAAACTGACCATCACTGTCATGGGTTTGCAAATACCAAGATACATGTTTGCGAGCAATTCGCGCTCCCATTGGCTCACCGTAAAACAGATGGAGGTTTGTTAAATGCTCCATTAAAATACTGCGCACCTCTGCAATAGCAGGCGGCTGTAAGTGTTCCCCAGTTCGCAAATAGTGGTCTATCTCCCTAAATATCCAAGGGCGACCTTGGGCGGCTCGGCCAATCATAATGGCATCTGCACCCGTATAGTCTAAAACCTGTTTTGCTTTTTCTGGTGATGTAATATCACCATTGGCAACAACAGGGATCGACACTGAACGTTTTATATCCCTAATCGTGGCGTACTCAGCATCACCTTTGTACATACATGCGCGCGTACGCCCATGTACAGCAAGTGATGCAATGCCATAACGTTCAGCTATTCTCGCAATCTCTACACCATTACGGTTATCCGGATCCCATCCTGTACGGATTTTAAGTGTCACAGGTATATCAACAGCATTAACGACTGCATCAATAATCTCTTCCACAAGTTCAGGAAACTGTAATAAGGCAGAGCCTGCGAGTTTCTTGTTCACTTTTTTTGCTGGGCACCCCATATTGATATCTATGATCTGTGCACCGTTAGCAACATTGAATTGTGCGGCCTGCGCCATAAGCTCAGGATCTGCTCCTGCAATTTGCACAGCGCGTATACCCGACTCACCGCTGTGATCCATACGGTTCATCGACTTTTCCGTTTTCCAAACCTTAGGATTAGACGATAGCATTTCAGAAACAGCTAGCCCTGCGCCTAAACGACGGCAAAGTTGTCTAAATGGTCTGTCTGTAATGCCAGCCATTGGCGCGACAATTACATTATTCTCAAGTTGGTATTTACCGATACGCACTATATTCAATAGGCCTCTTTTCAAGGGGCGCTAAGTTTACGGTTTTTTTCACAAAAATCAAAGGCTATAAATTGAACAAAAGTAACTTTTTTTTGCCCTTTTCGTATTGACATTTGATAACCACATGACAAGTAGGTTGATTTGTTTGAAATTTATACAAGTTTTATTTTTTACACAATAATCAGAAAACTTTTAATATGTAAAAAAATAGTAAAGCCTGTTAAATACAGGCTTTACATGCAGGTTTTGAGTTAATGCTCTAAATTTGGTTATGCAGTTTATTACGCTTTTTTAGTGCCACTTACTCGAGTCCAATCACCTTCAACGGCAATATCATCTAGTTCAATAAATGGTGCATAAATATCAGCAACTGATTGTGCTTGTTCTTCTAAAATACCCGACATGGCAATTTTGCCGCCAGGCTTTAATAAACCTAAAATTACACTGTGCAATTCGCGAAGTGGCTGGGCTAATATATTTGCCACTACTATGTCGGCGGTAAACTCAGGTTGGTTTTCTGGAAGGTATACTTCAAGTTTGTCTGCAACGCCATTGCGGTTAGCATTATCGAGGCTTGCCTCAAGCGCTTGAGGATCAATATCAATCCCAATCATGCGCTCTGCGCCTAGTTTTATAGCTGCAATACCTAAAATGCCTGAGCCACAACCAAAATCAACAACCGTTTTACCTGTTAGATTTTGGCTTTCTAACCACTTAAGACACAAGGCCGTTGTTGCATGTGTGCCCGTACCAAAAGCAAGGCCAGGGTCAAGCAGTACATTTACTGCATCAGGATCTGGAATGTCGCGCCAGCTTGGACAAATCCATAGTCTTTCACCAAATTGAATAGGGTGGAAGTTATCCATCCATTCACGTTCCCAGTCTTTATCCTCAAGCTGCTCTATTTTGTATACTAAATTGTCTTTTAGTTCATCATGGCGTTTCAATAACGCAACGACTGCATTCATATCGTGATTAGCTTCAAACAAGCCAATTACTGTTGTATCAGCCCAAAATACAACGGTGCCAATTTTGGGTTCGTAAATAGGGGTGTCTTTTGCGTCAATAAAGGTTACTGAAGCACTACCCGCTTCCATTAATAGGTCACTTACTGCATCTGCTGTTGCAGCATTGGCGTTAATACGAATTTGGATCCAAGCCATGATTATTTCCTTCAAATAGAAAAAAGGCCGCTATAGCGGCCTTTTTAGTTTATATAGTAGCGCTAAATTATTTAGCGTCTAAAAAGCTTTTCAGTAAATCTGAGCGAGAAGGGTGGCGTAATTTACGCAGCGCTTTCGCTTCTATTTGACGAATACGTTCACGTGTTACGTCAAACTGTTTACCTACTTCTTCTAAGGTGTGGTCGGTATTCATATCAATACCAAAACGCATACGTAGTACTTTAGCTTCACGGGCTGTTAGGCCTGCAAGTACATCGTTAGTTGCGCCACGAAGAGACTCCATTGTTGCCGAATCAATTGGCGAATCAATAGTTGTATCTTCGATAAAGTCACCTAAGTGAGAATCTTCATCATCACCGATTGGTGTTTCCATTGAAATTGGCTCTTTAGCAATCTTAAGTACCTTACGGATTTTATCCTCAGGCATCATCATGCGTTCTGCTAATTCTTCTGGATTTGGCTCACGACCCATTTCTTGTAACATTTGACGAGAAATACGGTTAAGTTTATTAATCGTTTCAATCATATGTACTGGAATACGGATTGTTCTTGCTTGGTCAGCAATAGAGCGAGTGATTGCTTGACGTATCCACCACGTAGCATAAGTAGAGAACTTATAACCACGGCGGTATTCAAACTTATCAACTGCTTTCATCAGACCAATGTTACCTTCTTGAATTAAATCCAAGAATTGTAAGCCACGGTTTGTATATTTTTTAGCTATTGAGATTACAAGACGTAAGTTAGCTTCAACCATTTCTTTTTTTGCACGGCGTGCTTTCGCTTCACCAATGCTCATTCGACGGTTAATGTCTTTAATACGCTCAATGCTTAAACCTGTTGTTTGTTCAATAACAGATAGTTTATTAATGCTACGAATGATTTCTGGCTTAACTTCTTCAAGTTTAGCTGAATACTTTTCGTTACCTGAAATTTCTAAATCTACCCATGAAGCGTCAGTTTCGTTGTTAGCAAAATGCTTAACGAATGTTTTCTTCGGTAATTTAGCAATTTGTACAGCTTGTTTCATGATTAGACGTTCTTGAACGCGAACACGATCCATCATTTCACGCATGTTATTTACCATGCGGTCAAACTGTTTAGGTATTAATTTAAAGGTTCTGAAAAGCTCACCAATTTCAAAAATGGCGGCTTGTGATTCAGGATGCGAACGACCTTTAGCTTCAAACGTATCACGTGCTTTATTGTATAAATCACGTAAATTTTCAAAATGAATGCGCGCTTCTTCAGGATCTGGCCCTGTGTCTACTTCTTCTTCATCTTCGTCATCGCTATCAGCATCATCTTTGTCATCTTTATCGTCATCAAGTTGCTTAGCACTTAATTCTGAACCGATATTAGTTGCTGAAATTGGCGCTGTATCTTCATTAGGATCGATAAATCCAACGATGATATCGCTTAAACGCATTTCTTCAGCTTCAAACTTATCCCACTGCTCTAGCAGGTAAGTGATTGCTTCAGGGTACTCTGCAACAGAAATCTGTACTTGGTTAATGCCTTCTTCGATACGTTTAGCGATTACAATTTCGCCTTCACGTGTAAGAAGTTCAACAGTACCCATTTCACGCATGTACATGCGAACCGGATCCGTTGTACGGCCGATTTCTTTTTCTACAGTCGCAAGGGCTGCAGCGGCAGCTTCAGCTGCGTCTTCGTCTGTCGTTGTTTCTTGCATCATTAATTCATCAGCATCAGGCGCGTTTTCGCTAACCTTGATACCCATATCATTAATCATGCTTATGATATCTTCTACTTGATCTGAGTCTATAATGTCTTGTGGAAGGTGATCATTTACTTCTGCAAAAGTTAAGTAGCCTTGCTCTTTACCTTTTTGAATCAGAAGTTTTAATTGTGACTGAGGAGTTGGATCCATAGAGATTGTTTCTTCCACTCTGATAAGTTGATACAACAGGCGCCATCATGTAGTTTGCATTAAAGCCAACTAGAATAATGTGACGCAGTGAATAGCACAGTATAACAGTTTAAATCAATTTTGACTAGCTGTTAGTGGCTTTTAACGCTGTCATTAACAAATGACACTCAAGTCTTTCGTCGCTACTAAGGCCTTGAGTCTTGTCCTTTATTAATAGGGTCTCGAGTCGATAATTTAAACACTGATCTTCAATAAACTTGAAAGTATTTTTAAAAACCGTTTCTAAACGCTCTTCATTTATGTCGTGTTGCCACGTTGCAAGCTTGATTAAGGGCTCGTAATCTTCAGTTCCTCTAAAAAATTCGAGTAGTTGCGCTGTGGTAATGCTTTCTTTTTCTAAAGCTTGCTCTTGTAAGCGTAATAATAGCCCTATACCAGCAATATTCATTTGTGCGAGTTCAGGTAAATATGGCACATTTTTAGCTAAGTTAGGATGTTGAATTAAAATACCAATCGCTTGACGCATTGGTGTTATTTTAAACTTACGTTCAATCGAATGCTGTTGCTTTGGGGTTTTTAAACGGTTATTTAATTGCTCACGTGTTCTTCCGATTAAACGCCCTAATTGTTCAAGAATGTTTTCTTGATAAAATTCACTTGGGATTTTTTCAATGAGTGGAAGTGCTGCACTGAGTAATTTAGCTTTTCCTGAGTCGAGTGTTAAATCAACTTCTTGGCTTAATTTATTAAACAATACTTTGGTAAAGTCATCTGCTTGGCTTAGGCGCAATTCGAATTGCTCCTTACCTTCTTTTTGTACAAGAGAGTCAGGGTCTTCGCCATCGGGTAAAAAAGTAAATTGCAGTGCTTTACCGTCATTTAAATAAGGAAGTGCGTTTTCAAGCGCCCTCCAAGCTGCATCACGGCCAGCTCTGTCGCCATCGTAACAACAGATTACTTTATCTGTTGTTCTAAACAGCGTATGCATGTGCTCGCTTGTTGTTGCGGTACCTAGTGATGCAACGGCATATTCAATCCCTTGTTCGGCTAAGGCAACAACATCCATGTAACCTTCCACAACCATTACATGCTCAAGTTTTTTATGGGCTTGCTTTGCTTCATAAAGTCCGTAAAGCTCAAAGCCTTTATGAAAAATTCGGGTCTCTGGCGAGTTTAAATATTTTGGCCCTTGGTCGGCTTGCATTACACGGCCACCAAATGCAATAACACGCCCGCGTTTATCGCGAATAGGGAACATTAATCGGTCGCGGAAAAAATCAAATTGTCTGCCTGGTGTTTTTTCTGAAGCTAGCTTTAATTCAACTAATTGCTCTTTTTGTTCTTTATTACGGCCAAGCTGAAGACATAATCCATCCCATTCGCTGGGGGCGTAGCCAATCATAAACTTTTTAACTGTCTCACCACTTAAACCACGGCCTTTTACATATTCAATAACGGCGGCAGAATTACTGTGGTGTTTTAATTGGTGCTGATAAAAGCGCGCAGTATGAAGCATTAAATCGTAATCAGAGCGCTTTTGCGCAGCAGTACGTTCTGGTGCTGAGTTTGTGCCTTGTTCTCGAGGTACTTCTAAGTTAAGCATGCTTGCTATTTCTTCAATAGCATCTACAAACTCAAGCTTTTCATACTCCATTACAAACGAAATAGCATTACCATTAGCGCCACAACCAAAGCAATGATAAAACTGTTTGTCTTGCGATACGGTAAATGAGGGCGATTTTTCGTTATGGAATGGGCAACAAGCTTGATAATCCTTACCTGCTTTTTTTAGACCTACTTTTGAGTCTATCAGGTCGACAATATCGGTTCTGGCAAGTAAATCGTCTATAAAGTTACGTGGGATCTTTCCAGCCATTAGTAAAATACAGTCCTGAAATAATAAGAAGAATAACGAATATGAAATTTACTTTTTTATACTTGCTTGATGCAAAGTATAGCGTGCTTTAACTTACCAAAATGATAACAAAATAAATAGGGAAGCTATAAAAAATTTCATTTTAAAGTAACCTAGTAGGTGTACTTTTTATTAAAGTTAAAAACAAAGAAACCGAGCGCAAGGCTCGGTTCACTTCAATCATACTTTAATGTATGTGGGAGTATTAGGCAGTTAATCGTTGCTTAATTAAACCAGAGATTTTGCCCATATCGGCACGACCTTCGGCTTTGCTTTTGATTATACCCATTACTTTACCCATGTCTTGCATACCTGCTGCGTTAGTATCAGCAATAGCCGCATCAATGAGAGCAATGATTTCTTCTTCACTCAATTTTTGAGGTAAGAAAGTTTCAAGTGCCACTATTTCATTGGCTTCAATATCAGCTAAATCATCACGCCCAGCATCTTTGTACTGAGTGTAAGAGTCACGACGTTGTTTAACAAGCTTCACTATAACGGAGGTAATACCTGCGTCGTCTAGTTCTATGCGCTCGTCAATTTCACGTTGCTTGATTGCAGCAAGTACCATACGAATAGGGTTAAGACGTTGTTTGTCTTTAGCTCTCATCGCATCTTTTTGCGCATCTTTTAGCGTTATTAAAAGGCTCATTTATACAAGACCTAATATATTAGTATAATTTAACGCGACGTGCGTTATCACGAGAAAGTTTTTTCATGTGACGTTTTACTGCAGCAGCTTTTTTACGCTTACGCTCAGCTGTTGGTTTTTCATAGTGCTCGCGACGACGAACTTCTGAAAGGATTCCTGCTTTTTCACATGAACGCTTGAAGCGACGAAGTGCTACGTCAAACGGTTCGTTCTCTCTTACTTTAATTACTGGCATTAAAAATTCACCTACCTAAATTATGAGCGTTGCTCAAGTTGATCAAACATTGATCAAGTGGTTCAAAAATGGTGCGGTATTGTAATCCGAAGCAACACCACATGTAAAGGACAATATTAACAGAAACGCATCATGTAAAACAGTATTAATTTGCTTGGCGCTGGTAGAGTTTGCAAAACACTTGGCCTGCCTTTTTTTCTTTAATTAACAACCAGTTGCTCGGGTTCTTGAAGGTGGTTAACTCTGTTTCTACTTCAACATAAATTAATGCATCATCGCTTAACCATTGGTTTTTTTCTAATAAATCGCAGGTTGTTTGCGCTAAATCTTTACGAAATGGTGGGTCAACAAATACAAGATTAAACGCTTCGTTTGTGTTTTTTTGCTCTAAAAAGGAGAGTGAATTAGTATGTTTAACGTATGCGTTGTCGAGTTTTAAAGTGCTAATGTTTTGTTCTAATTGCTTGGCAGCTGACGAGTCGAGCTCGATAAATGTGGCGTTTTTAGCAAATCGAGATAGCGCTTCAAATCCTAACCCACCAGAACCTGCAAAACAATCAAGTACATTTGTGTCACGCGTATCTTGCATTAGCCAATTAAATACAGTTTCTTTAATTCGATCGGTAGTAGGTCTTAAGCCTTCTACATTTTTAACAGGGAGTTTTCGGCCTCGAAATTGGCCACTAATCACTCTAATAAAGCCATCACTGGGCTTGTTAGTAGCTTTATTTTGCGTTGTTTTTTTTCTCATTTAGCTCACTAAAAAATGGTATATGGTATCTAGCTCAGATAATATTATGGGTGATTACGTGTAGCTTCATTTTTCAACCGTATTAAAAGTGTTACTATTGAACACTTACGTTTTGAATGGTTGTATTTATTAGCAACTATTGCTGGGCATTGCCAAGCTATTTCAAATTTTAGTTTATCAGATTTTTATAAGTGGTTATTAGCAAGTATGACAAAAAAAAGTAAATTCATGTCGTGGCTCGGTTTTGGCAAGTCAGATAAAAAAGAAGCAGAGCAAAAAGCAGCCGCTGATAAACAACAAGCATTAGCGCAAGAAGAAGCGCAGAAGCTAGAGCAAGAAAAGCTAGCACAGGAGCAAGCTGAAGCTGAACGTTTAAAAGCAGAAGCCGAAACAGAGCGCTTAGAGCAGGAGCGTATTGCTGCTGAACAAATTGAAGCTAAACGTTTAGAGCAAGAAAAGCTAGCACAGGAGCAAGCTGAAGCTGAACGTTTAAAAGCAGAGGCCGAAACAGAGCGCTTAGAGCAGGAGCGTATTGCTTCTGAACAAATTGAAGCAAAACGTTTAGAGCAAGAGCGTGCTGAAAACGCAGAAAAGATTGCCATTGAGCAGGCCAATGCTGAATTGCTTGCAAAACAACAAGCTGATGCAGAAGCGCAAAGACAAGAATATGCACAACGTTTAGCCGATCAAGAAACGCAGATGCGCTTAGAGCAAGAGCGATTGGCTGCAGAAAAAGTAGAGGCTGAGCGACTAGAGCAAATACGCCTTGAAAAAAAGGATGAAGCTGTAAAAGCTGAAAAGCTTGCAATAGAGCAAGCGAATGCTGAGTTATTAGCAAAAGAACAAGCAGATGCTGAAGCACAAAGACAAGATCAAGCAAAACGTTTAGCAGAACAAGAAGCGCAAATGCGTTTAGAGCAAGAACGCATTGCAGCTGATAAAGCAGAAAGCGAACGTTTAGAGCAAGTACGTACTGCTGCTGAAAAAGCTCAGAACGAGCGCTTAGGGCAAGAACGCATTGCAGCTGATAAAGCAGAAAGCGAACGTTTAGAGCAAGAACGCATTACTGCTGAAAAAGTAGAAAGCGAGCGTTTAGAGCAAGAACGCATTACTGCGG